>NZ_WHOV01000172.1:0-22037 GCF_009765395.1 Pseudomonas sp. BAV 4579
CACCTGTTGCAGCGTCGGATCCTCGGCGACCACCAGGGGCTGGGCGGGCAGGGTGGCGCGTTCGAGGGTATCGGTCTCGGTGTTCCACCAGACCACCTCCACCGGCGGCAGGACCTTGTCACCCGTGGATGTGGGAATCAGGGCGACCCGTTCCTCGCGTTGCCCGACCAGCCCGCGCGCCTGGGTCTGCAGCGACAGCCGCGGTTGCTCGGCATAGCGCTTCACGCCCTCGATCTCGGGCAGCACCAGCGGGGGGAGCTGACCGGGTGCCAGGCCTTCGGCACGCAGCTGCAGCGTCCGGGTCAGGGCACTGCCCTCGCGGGCGTCTTCCGGCGCGGGATTCCATTGTTGCGTCAGGGTCAGGCTGCGCGCGGGCACCCAGGGCGTCTGCGGCGGATAACTGGCCGGTTGTGGCAGAACCTCAAGGGTCAGCGCCGGGGTGCGCAGCTGGATCGGCTGGCCAGCGCGCGAGCTGTCGTCGAGGCCACCGGCGAGGGTGGCGCTGAAGGTCTGGGGTGGCAGCACCAGGGTACCGCTCTGCAGCGGATGGATGGCGTAGCGCCATTCGATCACGCCATGCCGTACCCCCTCGACGTCGCGCTCGTAGACCTGGGGGGGGCCGAGCAGATCCACCCGCGCATCGCTGGGATTGGGCGGGGTGAGCACATGGTCGTCATAGAGCGCCACGGCGTGGTAGAGGCGGATGGTCAGGATGGTTTCCGCCTGCACATAGAGCCGGGCGCGCTCCACCGCGGCTTCCAGGTAGACAGGTTCGCGGGCCTGGCGCCTGGCGGCGCTGGCTTCGACGGTAACCGTCAGCGGCTGGCTGCGGGCGCCGTCCAGGGTCAGGGCAGGAATGGTCAGGGCGCCGCTGGCCTTGGGTTGCAGGGTGACATTCCAGCGGGTGGTCACTCGCTCGCCGGGCGGCAGACTGTTCTGGCGGACCCCGAGCACGCGGAAGTCCTGCTCGAGCGGGCCGAGATCGGGCTTGCCGAACTGGGCGGGGTCGGTGGTCTCGAGGATGAGCTCCAGCGTCTCGTTCTGACCAAGCTGGTTGCGCTCCAGACGGGCGCTGAGATCCGCCGCCTGGAGCAGGGGCGCAAGCAGCGCGAGGGGCAGCAGCAACGGATAGGACTTCATTGCAGCGCGTTCTCCTCGCGTTGTTGTTGCTGGTACCAGAACTTGCGGCGCAGCAGCTCGGCCGGGTTGTCGGGGATCTCTCGCAGCCACTGTTCGGCCGCCTGACGCTGTTCTTCCGCCAGAGGATCTTCGGCATAGGCGGGACTGACGAGCCAGTCCGCGCCGGCCTGTGCCTGCTGCTGCGGGCTGGCCGCGGCGGCTGCAGCGGCCGGCGGGGTACCGCTATTGGCCGGTTCGTCCGCCTGGGCGCTGCTCTGGCTGGCGTTCTGCGCCTTGCGACTGCGGGCGGCGGCCTCGGCCTGGGCTGCGGCGCGTTGGGCGAGCAGGCGTTCGAGGCGATTGCGATTGCGCAGGGCGGGGGTCAGATCCGGGCGCAGCACCAGCGCCGCCCGGTAGGCGCGCAGGGCCTCCTCCAGGCGTCCGGCCATGGCCAGGGCGTTGCCGCGATTGTAGTGGCCGTCCGCCGACGGATCCCGGGCGAAGGCCGCGGCGGCGCCGCTGAAGTCGCCGGCGCGATAGAGCGCCACGCCACGCCAGCGCTCGTCGCTGAAGAGCTCGGCGGCCGCGCCAGCCTGATCGTCGGCCAGCAGCTGCAGGGCCTGCTGGTCGCGACGCAGCCAGAGGTCGTCCCAGCTGCCGGCCTGCGCCGGAGGGGGGATCAGCAGCAGGCAGAAGGGCAGGCTCAGCAGCCAGCCGCGGCGCGCGCCGCAGGCGACCAGGAGCAGCAGAGGCAGTAGCAGCAGGTAGCCCTGGTCGCGCCAATCCGAGGAGGCCCGGCCGTCGCTGACTCGCACGTCGCCGGGACGCTCCAGCAGGCCGAGACGGCGCAGGTCGCCGTCGTCACGCTGCAAGCGCTGATAGCGCCCGCCCAGTGCCTGGGCGGCACCCTGCAGATGGCCTTCGTCCAGTCGGGCGATGCGGATGCCGCCGGCGGCGTCGCTCAGGTAGTTGCCGGTCTCGGCGGCCACCGGAGCGCCCTGGGGCGTACCCGGGCCGAGGATCGCCAGTTGGCGCAGTCGACCCTGCAGCTGACGCTCGATACCCAGGCGCTCGCGGTCGTCCAGGTCGCTGGCGATGAGCAGCAGCCGGGCACTGGCGCTGGGCGCCGGACCGAGCAGCTCCAGGGCCTGGGCGATGCCCAGGTCGGCGCGCCGCCCGGGCACCGGCATGATCGACGGACGCAGCGCCTTGAGCAGGTTGTCCATGGTCGGCAGATCGTCGGTCAGGGGCACCAGGGTGTGGGCGCTGCCGGCATAGACGACGATGGCGGTCTCGCCATCCTGGCGCGCCTTGAGCAGATCCTGCAGCTTGCGCTGCACGGCCAGCAGGCGATTGGGGGTGACGTCGGTGGCGAGCAGGTCGGGCGTCAGCGCCAGCACCACCACCAGCGGATCGTTGCGGCGAAAGTTCTGCGCTTCGCCCTGCTGCCAGCTGGGGCCGGCCAGCGCCACGCAGGCCAGCACTCCGGCCAGGCCCAGCAGCACCAGGCCAAGGGGCGAGCGCTGGCGATCGCTGTCACTGAGCAGCCAGGGTTGCAGCGCCGGAGGCAGCAGCGCCTGCCAGTGCCCGTGGCGATGCCGGCGTCGGCGCAGCGAGCCGATCATCAGGGCGACCGGCACCAGGGCCAGCAGCCACCCGGGACGCAGGAACAGCGGCAGCCAGTCGTTCATCGGACCTTGCCTCCACGCTGCCAGCGCTGCGGCCACGGCAGGCGGCCGAGCGCCAGGGCCAGGCCGAGCAGCAGCGCCCCGGCCAGCGGCCAGGGATAGAGTTCACGGGTGGGACGGGCCTGGTCCGGCTGCTGGCGGATGGGTTCGAGGCGATCGAGCTGGCGCGACACGGCGGCCAGCTCGGTGCTGGATCGCACCCGGAAATAGGCGCCGTTGGTGACCTCGGCGAGGTGCCGCAGCATGGGTTCGTCGAGATCGCTGGGTGTCGCGCCGGCACCCAGGGTATCCGGATCGGCGCCGATGCCGAGGGTATAGACGCGCACCCGCTCGCTGGCCGCCAGGCTGGCCGCCACCGCGGGCGTCACCACGCCGCCGTTGCTGGCGCCATCGGTGACCAAGATCAGGGTGCGGCTGTTGTCCGGCCGCTTGCGCAGGTGCTTGACCGCCAGCCCCACGGCGTCGCCCACCGCCGTGTTGCGCCCCGCCAGGCCGATCTGGGCTTCTTCGAGGAGGGCATGCACGGTGCGTCGGTCGGCGGTCAGGGGCGCCTGCAGATAGGCCTGGGAGCCGAACAGGATCAGGCCGACACGATCGCCCTGGCGACTGTCGATGAAGCGGCCGAGCAGTTGCTTGACCAGCGTCAGGCGGCTGACATTCTCGTCGCCCAGCTGCATGTCCGGGGTGTCCATGGACCCGGAGACGTCCACCGCCAGCAGGAGGTCGCGCCCGCTCACGTCCAGCGGCTGGGGTGGCCCCACCCATTGCGGGCGCGCCGCGGCGGCCAGGATCAGCAGCCAGCCCAGTAGAAAGGGCAGCAGGCGGCGGGTGCCGCTCAGGCCGCCGGTGTGGCGGATGCGTCCGCCCAGGTGTTCGAGTTCACCGAGGAATTCCACGCGCAGGGCCGCCTGGCCGCTGTCGGCCGCGGGCAACAGCACGCGCAGCGCCCAGGGCAGCGGCAACAGCAGCCACAGCCAGGGCCAGGCGAATTCAAACATGCTTGCGGATCCAGGTGGCGACGGCGTCCTGCAGGCCGTCGATGACGCGGTCATTCAGCCGGCAGTCCGGGCGATAGCCGCCGTCGACCAGAATCATGTAGCGCGTCAGGCCGGCCGCCGGGCAGCGCGAATCGAGAAAGGCCAGCCAGTCGCGGCCGCTCAGGGTCTGGCTGAGCTGATCCGGATAGCTGGCGCGGCAGAGGCGCTTGAGCAGCGCATTCAGCGCCTGCAGCCAGGGTCCGGCGGGAGCGCCATAGGGACGCGGCAGGCGGGCCAGTTCGGCCAGGGCGGTGGTACGCAGATCCTCTTCGGTGGTCGCCTCGACGGGGAGCGCGCTGTCCAGCGGCCGCCGGCCGCGACGGTGGCGCAGAAAGAAACCCAGGGCCACCACGACCAGCAGCAGCAACCACCAGCCCGGCGCCGGTGGCCACCAGGCCGGTTCCGCTGGCAGCCGCAGCGGCTCCAGCGTCGGCAGGCCGGAGGTCACGAGGTGTACCCCGGGCGATGTTGCCGCAACAGGTGCCGCAACTGTTCGACCAGATCGTCCGCCGTGGACAGCGGCAGCAGCGGAATGCCCAGGCGCAGGCTGAGTTCGGTCCAGCGTTCACGGCGCTGCGCGGCCTGCTCGGCATAGCCCAGGCGGACGTCGGCGCGATCGGTATCCAGCTCCACCTCGGCCTGGCCGCTGGTGAAACGCAGCAGGCCGGCCTGGGGCAATGCATGATCCAGCGGATCGGAGAGCGGTAGCAGGACCAGGTCGCTGTGCCGCGAAAGCAGGGTGAGGTGCTGCTCGGTGGCCACGTCCAGGCTGCGCTCGTCGCAGATCACCAGCGCCAGGCTGCCGGGACGCAGCACCTCGCGAGCACGGCGCAGGACCTGGTTGAAGGTGATGCGCGGCACCTGGGCCAGGGCCGGATCCTGCAGCGCCCGATTGGCGTTGACCAGGTGATCGAAGAAGCGCAGCAGATTCTGCTTGCTGCGTCGCGGGCGCACCTCGTGCAGGCGTTCGCCGCCGAAGATCATGCCGCCGATACGGTCGTTGTGCTCCAGCACCGCCCAGCCGATCAGCGCGGCCAGCCGCCCGGCCAGCACCGACTTGAATTGCTGGCAGGTGCCGAAGAAGGTGCGCGGACTCTGCTCCAGCAGGAGATAGACCGGGCGCTCGCGCTCTTCATGGAACAGCTTAGTATGGGGTTCGCGGGTGCGGGCGGTGACGCGCCAGTCGATGGCCCGGACGTCGTCGCCGGGCTGATAGGCGCGCACCTGGTCGAAGTCCACGCCGCGCCCGCGCAGGCGCGAGTGGTGCAGGCCGATCAGCGGGCTGCGTCGTCCGGCCGCGGAAAACAGCTGCACCTCGACCACCCGGTGGCGCATTTCGATGAGCTCGGCCAGGCTCAGGGTCACGCCGTTGCGCTCGGCCATCTCAGGCCACGGCCACCAGATCGAGGATGCGCTGCACCACCCGGTCGTGGTCGATGCCGGCGGCTTCCGCCTCGAAGGACAGGATGACGCGGTGGCGCAGGACGTCAAAGACCACCGCCTGGATATCCTCCGGGCTGACGAAATCCCGCCCGGCCAGCCAGGCATGGGCGCGGGCGCAGCGATCCAGGGCGATGGAACCACGCGGGCTGGCGCCATAGGTGATCCAGTGCGCCAGGTCCTGGTCGAAGCGCCCCGGGGTGCGGGTCGCCATGATCAGCTGGACCAGGTATTCCTCCACGGCGTCGGCCATGTACAGCCCGAGCACCTCGCGCCGGGCCGCATTGATCTCCGCCTGGGTGACGCGCTCGGTCGGCAGGGTCTCGCCGTCCAGGGCTTCGCCACGGGCCTGGGCGAGGATGCGACGCTCCACCGAGGCATCGGGGTAGCCGATCTTGACGTGCATCAGGAAGCGATCGAGCTGGGCCTCGGGCAGCGGATAGGTGCCTTCCTGCTCGATGGGATTCTGGGTGGCCATTACTAGGAAGAGGTCGGGCAGGGCATAGGAGGTGCGGCCGATGCTCACCTGGCGTTCGGCCATGGCTTCCAGCAGCGCGGACTGCACCTTGGCCGGTGCCCGGTTGATTTCGTCGGCCAGTACCAGATTGTGGAAGATCGGCCCCTGCTGAAAGGAGAAGGTCGCCGTGTCCGGGCGATAGATCTCGGTGCCGGTGATGTCGGCCGGCAGCAGATCCGGAGTGAACTGGATGCGGTGGAAATCGGCCTCCAGGCCTTCCGCTAGGTCCTTGATGGCCTTGGTCTTGGCCAGCCCCGGGGCACCTTCCACCAGCAGATGACCATCCGCCAGCACCGCGATGAGCAGGCGCTCCACCAGGGTTTCCTGGCCAAGGATCTGGCTGGTCAGGTAGGTGCGAAGCATCTGCAGAGCGTCACGGTGAGCCATGGGACATCCTGAATACGGCACTGGAGCGGTCAAGGGTGCTGGATTTTACTGCAAGCGGCGGCTGCCGCCCATGCCTGGGCTGACGTCGCATCCAGAGCAGTCCTTGACGAAATTTTGACGAGCTCCTGCTCAGGCTGGGCGATTGACGGCACGGCAGAGGTCTCGCTTCGGCCAAGCCCGAGCGGCCAAGACTGGCGCGATCGCACCGGAGGGTTAAACTCCCACGCCTGCCGACCGCGCCGGAGGCCTCCGCGTGGCCGATCCCGAGCCGCTGGCCACGCGCCGCGAATCCCTGCTGCTTTTGACAAGGTGTTTTCATGTCGCAAACGGAAGTCACCCAATCCCCGCGCACCCCCGGCAGCCGCCCGGTGCCGACGCTGGGCAGCCACCTGAGCTTCGTCCTGGGCTGCGGCCTGGCGCTGCTGGTCATGTTCACCCTGCTGCGCCTGGCGTTGCTGGGCTACAACACCGACCTGATCGGTGATTCACACTTCGCCACCTTCGCCGAGGCCTTCTTCAACGGCGCACGCTTCGACCTGCGCCTAGTGGTCTATATCTGCGTGCCCTCGCTGCTCTGCCTGTTGAGCGCCAGAGCCATGGCCGCGCGCCGGTTGCAGGCCGGCTGGTTCACCCTGGCCGCCAGCCTCTGCCTGCTGCTGGGCGTCGGCGAGCTGAATTTCTATCGCGAATTCCACCAGCGCCTGAACAGCCTGGTGTTCCAGTACATGCAGGAAGACCTGCACACCGTTACCAGCATGATCTGGAACGGCTTCCCGGTGGTGCGCCTGCTGCTGGCCTGGGCCGTGGCGACCCTGCTGCTGGGCCTGGTGTTCTTTGGCGTCGAGCGGGCCACCCGGCGTCATGCCGCGGCGCGACCGGCCGCCTGGTATCGCCGGGGCGCGGTCTTCATGCTCTGCCTGGTGGTAGCCGTCATCGCCGCCCGTGGCACCCTGAGATCCGGGCCGCCGCTGCGCTGGGGCGACGCCTATACCACCGATTCGATGTTCGCCAACCATCTGGGTCTGAACGGCACCCTGACGCTGATCAATGCTGCCGAGAACAGCTTCTCCGATCATCGCGACAACAGCTGGAAGGCCACCATGCCGGCCGCCGAGGCGCTTGCCACCACCCGGCAGCTGCTGCTGACCCCCCGTGACGAACTGATCGACGCCGACAAGGCCGCCGTCCGCCGGATCTACACCCCGCCCACCGACGGCCAGCTGCCCAAGGTGCGCAACGTGGTGGTGATCCTCATGGAAAGCATGGCCGGTCGCTATATCGGCGCCCTGGGCAACGAAGACGGCATCACCACCAACTTCGACGCCCTGGCCAAGCAGGGCACCCTGTTCACCCGCTTCTTTTCCAACGGCACCCACACCCACCAGGGCATGTTCGCCACCATGGCCTGCTTCCCCAATCTGCCGGCCTTCGAGTACCTGATGCGCATGCCCGAGGGCGCCCACCAGTTCTCCGGGCTGCCGCAACTGCTCAGCACCCGCGGTTTCGACGACGTCTACGTCTACAACGGCAATTTCCAGTGGGACAACCAGTCCGGCTTCTTCAGCAACCAGGGCATGACTCGCTTCGTCGGTCGCGAAGACTTCGTCAATCCGGTGTTCATGGATCCGACCTGGGGTGTCTCCGACCAGGACATGTTCGACCGCTCGGTGCAGGAACTGGACACCCTGGCCAAGGCGCCGGACGGCAAGCCCTTCTATGCGTTGCTGCAGACCCTGTCCAACCACACCCCCTATGCGCTGCCCAAGGACCTGCCGGTCACCCCGGTCACCGGCCACGGCTCGCTCGACGAGCACCTCACCGCCATGCGCTATGCCGACTGGTCGCTGGGGCAGTTCTTCGCCAAGGTCAAGCAGGAGCCCTGGTACCAGGACACCCTGTTCGTCATCCTCGGTGACCATGGCTTCGGCAACAACGAGCAGATCACCGAGATGGACCTATCGCGCTTCAACGTGCCGCTGCTGCTGATCGGTCCGGGCGTGCAGGAAACCTTTGGCGCCCGGCGCGACACCGTGGGCAGCCAGATCGACGTGGTACCCACGGTGATGGCCCGCTTCGGCAAGCCGACCCAGCACCAGTGCTGGGGTCGCGACCTGCTGGGCCTGCCCCAGGGCGATCCGGGCGTGGCGGTGATCAAGCCGTCGGGCAGCGACCAGACCGTGGCCCTGGTCACCGGCGATCGCATCTTGGTCAAGCCGCGTGATCGCGACGCCGTGCTCTATCGCTATCACCTGGGCATCCAGGCCGGTGGCGAGGTGGTCAAGGGCGACGCCAGCGCGCCCGAGTTGCAGAAGCGCCTGGAGGCCTTCATCCAGATCGCCACCGCCAGCCTGCTCGGCAACACCACCGGCATGAACGACAGCAAGGCGGCCGCCACCCAGCGGCAGTAGCCTCGCGCGCCCATGAAAAAGGCCGCCCAGGGGCGGCCTTTTTCATGGCTGGTACGGATCAGGCCGCGATGATCACGTCCTCCGCCTGCAGACCCTTGTCCCGCTGGATCACCGAGAACTCCACGCGCTGGCCTTCCATCAGCACCCGGTGACCTTCGCCGCGGATCGCACGGAAGTGCACGAAGATATCGTCGCCGGTATCGCGGGAGATGAAGCCGAAGCCCTTGGAGGTATTGAACCACTTCACCGTGCCGCGCTCGCGGTCATCGGCCAGCGGGCGTGCTGGGGCGGCCGCAACCGGCGCCGGACGCGCGGTCTGGCGCGGGCGCGCCTCGGCATCGACCACCGGCGCGCTGCCGGCCTGGCCGCGAAACTTCTCCGGCAGGCTGGCCAGGGCGGCGACCAGGGTCAGCGCCAGCGGCACTAGCTCGGCCGGCAGGCCACCGATCTGCTCGAGGGGCGCCAGCAGGATGAAGGTCTGGGCCACGACGGCGAGCACCAGCAGGACGCTGGCGAGTTTCTGGGCGCCGCTGCTGCGGCTACGGGAGAAGGGTGTGAAGAGGAGGGTGGCAAGACCCAGCAGGGCCAGGTGGATGGACTCGGGTTGATCGAAGGACGAGGTATCGGACTGCAGTCCGGGAATCGCCGATAACAGGAGCGCAGCAGCGCCCACCACGACATGGACAGTAGATAACGTGTTCAATGTGAAATCACCTTGGGATAGATAACACGGGTCTGCCGAAACTGCCGGAGCGATGCCCGACAGCGGAATGACCCGGCGCGAAAAGCGCGTCCTTATTAAACCCAAAAGGTGAGAGCCGCTCAATCATGGCACCGTCGCGGGCCGTGGCCCGCGACGGTAGCCGGACTCAGGCGGCCAGCAGGCTGCGCAGCATCCAGGCGGTCTTTTCGTGGGTCTGCATGCGCTGGGTCAGCAGATCGGCGGTGGGCTCGTCGCTGACCTTGTCCAGCAGCGGGAAGATGCCCCGGGCGGTCCGCACCACGGCCTCCTGGCCCTGCACCAGCAGGCGGATCATCTCCTGGGCGTCCGGTACGCCTTCCTCTTCCTTGATGCTCGACAGCCGGGCGTAGGCGGCATAGGTGCCCGGCGCCGGGAAACCGAGGGCGCGGATGCGTTCGGCGATGTCGTCCACCGCCACGGCCAGCTCGGTGTACTGGGTCTCGAACATCAGGTGCAGGGTGTTGAACATCGGCCCGGTCACGTTCCAGTGGAAGTTGTGGGTCTTCAGATACAGGGTGTAGGTGTCGGCCAGGAGGCGCGACAGGCCCTCGGCGATCTGGGCACGATCCTGTTCGGCGATTCCGATGTTGATTTCCATGCTGACGGCTCCTGTGCGTCGGTTGCGAAGGGCTCCGAGGCTATCACAGAACCGCTGGCCGTTTAGCCAGTGTTCGCACGTCGAGCTGCGCGCCCGGCTACGGTAAAATCGCAACGGATGATATAGAATCTCCCGTTCAGTCGAGCACCCGGTCCTGCCGGCCCGGAGCCTCCACGCATTCAGCCTGTTCTAGAGAAGCGAAACCACGACCATGATGCGCAGCCACTATTGCGGCCAGTTGAACGAGAGCCTGGACGGCCAGGAAATCACCCTCTGCGGTTGGGTCCACCGCCGCCGTGACCACGGCGGGGTCATCTTCCTCGACATCCGCGATCGCGAAGGCCTGGCCCAGGTGGTGTTCGATCCGGATCGCGCCGAAACCTTCGCCAAGGCCGACCGCGTGCGCAGCGAATATGTCGTCAGGCTCACCGGCAAGGTGCGCCTGCGTCCCGAAGGCGCGCGCAATGCCAACATGGCCTCCGGCGCCATCGAGGTGCTGGGCTACGAGCTGGAAGTGCTCAACGAAGCGGAGACCCCGCCGTTCCCGCTGAACGAATACACCGACGTCGGTGAAGAGACCCGCCTGCGCTATCGCTTCATCGACCTGCGCCGTCCGGAGATGGCCGAGAAGCTCAAGCTGCGTTCGCGCATCACCTCCAGCATCCGCCGCTACCTGGACGAAAACGGTTTCCTCGACGTGGAAACCCCGATCCTGACTCGCGCCACCCCCGAGGGTGCCCGCGACTACCTGGTGCCCAGCCGCACCCATCCCGGCAGCTTCTTCGCCCTGCCGCAGTCGCCCCAGCTGTTCAAGCAGCTGCTGATGGTCGCCGGCTTCGATCGCTACTACCAGATCGCCAAGTGCTTCCGTGACGAAGACCTGCGTGCCGACCGCCAGCCGGAATTCACCCAGATCGACATCGAGACCAGCTTCCTCGATGAAAAAGACATCATGGACATCACCGAGACCATGGTGCGCAACCTGTTCAAGGAAGTGCTGGACGTCGAATTCGGCGAGCTGCCGCACATGACCCTGGCCGAAGCCATGCGTCGCTTCGGTTCCGACAAGCCGGACCTGCGCATCCCGCTGGAGCTGGTGGACGTGGAAGACCAGCTCAAGGACGTCGACTTCAAGGTCTTCGCCGGTCCGGCCAACGATCCCAAGTGCCGCGTCGCCGCCCTGCGCGTCCCGGGCGGGGCGAGCATGCCGCGCAAGCAGATCGACGACTACACCAAGTTCGTCGGCATCTATGGCGCCAAGGGCCTGGCCTACATCAAGGTCAACGAGCGCGCCGCCGGCGTCGAGGGCCTGCAGTCGCCCATCGTCAAGAACATCCCGCTGGACAACATCAACGTCATCCTCGACCGCGTCGGCGCGGTGGATGGCGACATAGTGTTCTTCGGCGCGGACAAGACCAAGGTCGTCTCCGAAGCCCTGGGCGCGCTGCGCATCAAGCTCGGCCACGACCTCAACCTGCTGACCTGCCAGTGGGCGCCGCTGTGGGTGGTCGACTTCCCGATGTTCGAGGAAAACGACGACGGCAGCCTGACTGCCATGCACCACCCCTTCACCTCGCCCAAGTGCGACCCGCAGGCGCTCAAGGCCAATCCGGGCGCAGCCCTGTCCCGGGCCTACGACATGGTGCTCAACGGCACCGAGCTGGGCGGCGGTTCCATCCGTATCCACGACAAGAAGATGCAGCAGGCGGTCTTCGAGGTCCTCGGCATCAGCGCCGAGGAACAGGAAGAGAAATTCGGCTTCCTGCTGGACGCCCTCAAGTTCGGTGCGCCGCCCCATGGTGGCCTGGCCTTCGGTCTGGATCGCCTGGTGATGCTGATGACCGGCGCCTCCTCGATTCGCGAAGTCATCGCCTTCCCGAAGACCCAGAGCGCGGCCGACGTCATGACCCAGGCGCCCGGCGCCGTCGATGCCAAGGCCCTGCGCGAGCTGCACATCCGCCTGCGCGAGCAGCCCAAGGCGGAATAAGTCTTATCGGAGGAGGGCGCCCAGGTGGATGCCCTCCGTTTCCCTTTTCAGTGCGCCGCGGCCCTCGCCGCCGGTGCCGTCTTCGTCAGAGATTGGAGTAGCTTATGGCCGGTCATTCCAAGTGGGCCAACATCAAGCATCGCAAAGAACGCCAGGATGCCAAGAAAGGCAAGATCTTCACCAAGATCATCCGTGAGCTGACCGTGGCCGCGCGCCAGGGCGGCGGCGTTCCGGCCGACAATCCCCGCCTGCGTCTGGCGGTGGACAAGGCGCTGACCGCCAACATGACCCGCGACACCATCGACCGGGCCATCGCCCGTGGCGTGGGTGCCGGCGAAGGCGAGAACGTCGAGGAACTGACCTATGAAGGCTACGCCCCGAGCGGTGTCGCCATCATCGTCGAAGCCATGACCGACAACCGCAACCGTACCGCCGCCGAAGTCCGCCATGCCTTCAACAAGTGCGGTGGCAACCTGGGTACCGACGGTTCGGTGGCCTATCTGTTCGAGCGCAAGGGCCAGATCAGCTATGCCCCCGGCCTGGACGAAGACGCCCTGATGGAAGCAGCCCTGGAGGCCGGCGTCGACGACGTGGTGGCCAACGACGATGGCTCCATCGACGTCTTCACCAGCTTCGCCGACTTCATCGCCGTCAACGAAGCCCTGACCGCCGCCGGCTACAAGGCCGACGAAGCCGAGGTGACCATGATCCCCTCGACCTCCGCGACCCTGGATCTGGACACCGCGCAGAAGGTGCTCAAGCTGATCGACATGCTCGAAGACCTGGATGACGTGCAGAACGTCTATTCCAACGCCGACATCCCCGAGGATGTCATGGAGCAGCTCGGCTGATGTCCCTCTACGAGCGCCTGCCGCCCGATGCGCCCGGCACCCTGGTGCTGGGCATCGACCCGGGCTCGCGGCTGACCGGCTTCGGCGTGGTGCGCGACACCGGGCGGGGCTGCGAATACGTGGCCTCCGGCTGCATCCGTACGGGAAACGGTCCTTTGCCCGAGCGGTTGCAGATCGTCTATCGCGGCGTGCGCGACGTCATCGCCCAGTACGGGCCGGTCACCATGGGTATCGAGCAGGTGTTCATGGCGCGCAACGCCGATTCGGCGCTCAAGCTGGGACAGGCCCGGGGTGCGGCCATCGTCGCCGGTGCCGAGGGTGGCCTGGAGATCTCCGAGTACACCGCGAGCCAGGTCAAGCAGGCCGTGGTCGGCAACGGCGGGGCGGACAAGCAGCAGGTGATGCTGATGGTCATGCACCTGCTGCGGCTGACCGAAAAGCCGCAGATCGACGCCTCCGACGCCCTGGCCATCGCCCTGTGCCATGCCCATACCCGGCAGAGCCTGGTGCCCCATGGCCTGCTGGCCACCCGCCGCCGCGGCGGTCGTCTGCGGCTCTAGTCCTGTTCGCTCAACCCTCTCGCTCCAACGTTAGGAAGGTAACCCTGTGATCGGTCGTCTACGTGGCACCCTGGCGGAAAAGCAGCCGCCGCATCTCCTGCTCGACGTGAGCGGAGTCGGCTACGAGGTCGAAGTGCCCATGACGACCCTTTATCGGCTGCCGGCCCAGGGTGAAATCGTCACATTGCATACCCACCTCGTGGTACGGGAAGATGCGCACCTGCTGTATGGGTTCGGGGAAAAGCGCGAGCGTGAGCTGTTTCGCGAGCTGATCCGGCTCAATGGTGTCGGCCCCAAGCTGGCCCTGGCGTTGATGTCCAGTCTCGAGGTGGATGAATTGGTTCGCTGCGTGCAAGCCCAGGACACGGCCGCCCTGGTCAAGGTGCCAGGGGTGGGCAAGAAGACTGCCGAGCGCCTGCTGGTCGAGCTGAAGGACCGCTTCAAGGCCTGGGAGAGCCTGCCCGGCATCGCTCCCCTGGTCCTGCCGAACCAGGCCGCCGTCGTGGCCAGCGCCGAGGCCGATGCGGTCAGCGCCCTGGTCGCCCTGGGCTTCAAGCCCCAGGAAGCCAGCCGCGCCGTCGCCGCCGTGGAGGGGGAAGACCTTTCCAGCGAGGAACTCATCCGTCGCGCCCTGAAGGGCATGGTCTGATCCCATGATAGAAACCGATCGCCTCATCTCGGGCACTGGCCGCGACCGTGAGGAATTCCAGGATCGCGCCATCCGTCCGGTGCGTCTGGCCGACTACATCGGCCAGCCGGTGGTACGCGACCAGATGGGGCTGTTCATCCAGGCCGCGAAGGGCAGGGGCGAGGCCCTCGACCACACCCTGATCTTCGGCCCACCTGGCCTGGGCAAGACCACCTTGGCCAACATCATCGCCCAGGAAATGCAGGTTTCCCTGAAGAGCACCTCGGGCCCCGTGCTGGAACGCCCGGGCGATCTCGCCGCGCTGCTGACCAACCTGGAAGCCGGTGATGTGCTCTTCATCGACGAGATCCATCGACTCTCACCCATCGTCGAGGAGGTGCTCTATCCGGCGATGGAGGACTACCAGCTCGACATCATGATCGGTGAAGGCCCGGCGGCTCGCTCCATCAAGCTGGATCTGCCGCCCTTTACCCTGATCGGCGCGACCACCCGCGCCGGCATGCTGACCAATCCGCTGCGCGACCGCTTCGGGATCGTCCAGCGTCTGGAGTTCTACGGCACCGCTGACCTGGCCACCATCGTCACCCGCTCGGCCGGTATCCTCGGTCTCGCCATCGAGGCCGAGGGGGCCATGGAAATCGCCCGCCGGGCGCGCGGCACGCCGCGGATCGCCAATCGCCTGCTGCGGCGGGTGCGGGACTTCGCCGAGGTGCGCGGGCAGGGTCACATCAGCCACGATATCGCCAGCCGTGCCCTGGATCTGCTGGACGTCGATGCCCAGGGATTCGATCACCAGGATCGCCGTCTGCTGCTGACCATGATCGACAAGTTCGACGGCGGCCCGGTGGGCGTCGACAGCCTCGCTGCCGCCATCAGCGAAGAGCGTCACACCATCGAAGACGTGCTGGAACCCTATTTGATCCAGCAAGGCTATATCATGCGCACGCCGCGCGGACGGGTGGTGACCCGCCATGCCTATCTGCACTTCGGGCTCAATCTGCCGACGCGTCTGGCCCAGGGTGGTACACCCGATCTGTTCGAGGTCAATGGTAATTAAATGCAGTTGCGAACATTTCTGATTGGCAACGGCGAGGCTAGGTTCTAGAGTATGCACGCGCAATCGCGGAGCCCATCGCCGTCCGTCCTCAGGTGTCGTGTCTACTACGAAGATACCGATGCCGGCGGCATCGTCTATTACGTCAACTACCTCAAGTTCATGGAACGCGCCCGCACCGAGCGACTGCGCGCGCTGGGCTATGCCCAGTCCGAACTCGCCCGGGATGGTCTGCTGTTCGTCGTCCATAGCAGCGAAGCGCGCTACCATGCGCCCGCGCGACTGGATGACGAGTTGCTGATCGGTGCCGAGGTGGTCGAGGCGAAGCGCGCCAGCCTCAGGTTTCACCAGGAGGTCCGGCGCGCCAGGGACGCTGTCCTGCTCTGTGAAGGGTGGGTGACGGTCGCCTGCGTGCGTGCTGACAGCTTCAGGCCCAGGGCTATCCCTGCAGCCATGCGAACGGTTCTTGCCGGAAGTCCGGCGTCAATTCAATCAGGAGATTAAGCGTGCAACCCAACGTCGACCATACGTCCATGTGGAGCCTCATCGCCAACGCCAGCTTGGTGGTGCAACTGGTGATGCTCATCCTGGTCGCAGCCTCTGTCACGTCATGGATCATGATCATCCAGCGCGGCAATGCCATGCGCGCCGCCAAGCGTTCCCTGGATGCCTTCGAAGAGAAATTCTGGTCTGGCATCGATCTGTCCAAGCTGTATCGCCAGGCCGGCAGTAACCCCGATCCGGACTCCGGCGTCGAGCAGATCTTCCGCGCCGGCTTCAAGGAATTCTCCCGCCTGCGTCAGCAGCCCGGAGTGGATCCCGATGCCGTGATGGAAGGCGTCTCGCGCGCCATGCGCGTCGCCATCTCCCGTGAGGAAGAAAAACTCGATCAGGCCCTGCCGTTCCTGGCCACCGTCGGTTCCACCAGCCCCTATGTGGGTCTGTTCGGTACCGTCTGGGGCATCATGAACTCCTTCCGCGGTCTGTCCACCGCTCAGCAGGCGACCCTGGCCACCGTGGCTCCCGGCATCGCCGAAGCCCTGATCGCCACCGCCATCGGTCTGTTCGCCGCCATTCCCGCCGTCGTGGCCTACAACCGCTTCGCTGCCCGCTCGGAAATGCTGATCAACCGCTACTACACCTTTGCGGACGAATTCCAGGCCATCCTGCACCGCAAAGTCCACACCAGCGACGAATAAAGAGGTATCCCATGGTCCCTCGCCGCAAGAAACGCAAGCCCGTCGCCGAGATGAACGTGGTGCCCTACATCGACGTGATGTTGGTGCTCCTCGTCATCTTCATGGTGACGGCGCCCATGCTCAACCAGGGCGTCAAGGTCGACCTGCCCAAGGTCGACAGTCAGGCCCTGCCGCAAGACAACGACAAGCAGATCCTCACCGTCTCGGTGAAGGCCAACGGTACCTACTACTGGAACGTCGGTTCCGAGGTGGATACAGATCAGAAGGCCAAGTCCGAGACCGCGGTGTCGCTGCCCCAACTGAGTCAGCAGGTCGGTGCCATCATGCGTCAGCGGGCGGACACCCAGGTGTTCATCCGGGGTGACAAGGCTGCCAACTACGGTGTCGTGGCCGGCGCCATGGGTGCCTTGCAACAGGCCGGCGTGCCCAACGTCGGGTTGATTACCGAGGCGCCTTGATGCGACACCGCGAGCGTTCGTCGTCCGAAAGTTATTTCTGGCCGGTCATCTGGGCAGTCGCCCTGCATGTGCTGATTTTCGGCCTGCTGTTTGTCAGCTTCGCCTTCACCCCTGAATTGCCCCAGTCGCGCCCGGTCGTCCAGGCCACCCTGGTCCAGCTCAAGTCCAAGAGTTCCGCGCAGGTGCAGACCGAGCAGAAACTGGCGGGGGAGGCGAAGAAGACCGCGGCCAAGCAGTACGAGCAGGAGCAGCTGGAGCAGCGTCGCGAGCAACAGGAAGCCCAGCGCGAAGCGGCGGCGGCCAAGGCGGCTCAGCAACAGAAGGAAGCCCAGCAACAGGCCGCGGAACAAAAGAAAGCCGACGACGCTCGAAAGGCGCAGCAAGCGGAAGCGGCGGCCAAAGCCGCCGAAGCCAAGGCTGAGGCCGAGAAACAGTCCGAGGCCGCCAAGGCGGCTGCGGAAGCCAAGCAGGCTGTCGAGCAGAAGAAGCAGGCGGATATCGCCAAGAAGAAGGCCGACGAAGCCGCCAAGCAGAAGGCAGCCGACGAAGCGGCCAAGAAGGCGGCGGCCGAAGCAGCCAAGCAGAAATCGGCGGAAGAGGCCAAGCAGAAGGCGGCGGCAGACGCGGCCAAGAAAGAGGCTGCAGCCGAGGCCGCCAAGAAGAAAGCGGCAGACGACGCCAAGAAGAAGGCTGCCCAGGCAGCTGCACGCAAGGCGGCGGAAGACAAGAAGGCGCAGGCGTTGGCCGAGTTGCTGTCCGATGATACCCAGCGGCAGCAGGCACTGGCCGAAGAGCAGGGCGACGAGGTGGCATCGAGTTTCGATGACCTGATCGTGCGTCTGGTCAGCGAGCAGTGGACGCGCCCGCAGTCGGCGCGCAACGGCATGAGCGTCGAGGTGCAGATCAACATGCTGCCCGACGGCACCATCACCAGCGCGACGGTTACCCGCTCCAGTGGCAACAAGGAATTCGACAATTCAGCGGTATCGGCCGTGCGTAACGTCGGTCGTATCCGTGAGCTGCAGCAGCTGGATCGCAAGACCTTCGATCAGCTGTACCGTCAGCGCCGCATGATCTTCAAACCGGAGGACCTGAGTCTGTGAACACCCTGATCCGTTACATCCTGCTGGGCCTGGTCCTGGTGGTGGGCTCCGCCCAGGCGGCCGATCCGCTGGTGATCTCCAGCGGTAGTGACCGTGCCATTCCGATCGCCGTCGTGCCCTTCGGTTGGCAGGGTGGTCAGCCGCTGCCGGAAGACCTGGGCAATGTTGTCAGCGACGACCTGCGCAACTCCGGGGTGTTCTCGCCGATTCCGCGCCAGAACATGCTGAGTCAGCCGAGCCAGGCCAGCGAAGTCATCTTCCGTGACTGGAAGGCGCTGGGCGCCAATTACGTGCTGGTAGGTAATGTCGTGCCCAACGGTGGCCGGCTGCAGATCAGCTACGCCCTGTTCAACGTCTCCACCGAGCAGCAGGTCCTGACTGGTAACGTCGGTGGCAGTACCGATCAGCTGCGCGACATGGCGCACTTCATTTCCGACCAGGCCTATGAAAAGCTGACCGGCGTGAAGGGTGCCTTCTCGACGCGCATCCTCTATGTGACCGCCGAGCGCTTCTCCGCCACCAACACCCGTTACACCCTGCAGCGTGCCGACTATGACGGTGCACGTGCCGTTACCCTGCTGCAGTCGCGCGAGCCGATCCTGTCGCCGCGTTTCGCGCCGGACGGCAAGCGCATCGCCTACGTCTCCTTCGAGCAGCAGCGCCCGCGCATCTTCATGCAGTACATCGACACCGGTCGCCGCGAGCAGCTGACCAATTTCGAAGGCCTGAATGGCGCGCCGGCGTTTTCGCCCGATGGCAATCGCCTGGCCTTCGTACTGTCCAAGGATGGCAACCCCGAGATCTATGTGATGGATCTCGGCTCGCGTGCCATTCGTCGTGTGACGAATGACTCCGCCATCGACACCGAGCCTTTCTGGGGCAAGGATGGCCAGACCATCTATTTCACCTCCGACCGCTCCGGCAAGCCGCAGATCTACAAGACCAGCGCCAATGGCGGGGGTGCTGAGCGCGTGACTTTCGTCGGTAACTACAACGCCAACCCGAAACTCTCGGCGGATGAAAAGACCCTGGTCATGGTGCATCGTCAGGAAGGTTTCACCAACTTCCAGATCGCTGCGCAGGACCTCCAGCGCGGCTCTGTGCGGGTGCTTTCCAACACCAGCCTCAACGATTCGCCCACTGTTGCGCCCAATGGCACCATGCTAATCTACGCCACCCGCCAGCAGGACCGAGGCGTACTGATGCTTGTCTCCATCAATGGTCGCGTCCGGATTCCTATTCCCACCGCCCAGGGTGACGTGCGCGAGCCTTCCTGGTCTCCTTACCTGAACTGACGGCTAATTAGAAAAGTCCTTAGTTACACCAACATTGCGGTTCTTTTAGGAGTTACATGATGGAAATGCTGAAATTCGGCAAGTTCGCTGCGCTGGCTCTGGCCATGGCCGTGGCCGTGGGCTGTTCCTCCAAGGGCGGCGACGCCTCCGGTGAAGGCGCTGGTGCTGGCGCTGGCGCCGGTGCTGTCGACCCTAACGCTGGCTACGGCGCCAACTCGGGTGCCGTCGACGGCAGCATGGGTGACGAAGCCGCTCTGCGCGCCATCACCACCTTCTACTTCGAGTACGACAGCTCCGACCTGAAGCCGGAAGCCATGCGCGCTCTGGACGTTCACGCCCGGGACCTGAAGGCCAGCGGCCAGCGCGTCGTTCTGGAAGGCAACACCGACGAACGCGGTACCCGCGAGTACAACCTGGCGCTGGGCGAGCGTCGTGCCAAGGCCGTTCAGCGCTACCTGGTGCTGCAGGGCGTGTCCCCGGCTCAGCTGGAGCTGGTGTCCTACGGTAAAGAGCGTCCGGTTGCCGTCGGTCACGACGAGGCTTCCTGGGCTCAGAACCGTCGCGTCGAGCTGAAGAAGTAATAAACGATGTCCAAGCGCCTGCAGTTCTTGATCGCCCTGACCCTTGGTGTACCGGTTGTCGCCGGGGCTCAGGTTCCCGTACAGGATGGTAGTTATGGCGTTGCCCAGTCCGCTGGGCAAGGCTATGGCAACGCAGGCGCGGCCAGTGCCGGAAACGGGGCTTCCGTTTCCGGCATGGGTCAACTGTTCATGCAGTTGCAACAGATGCAGGACGATATCGCGCGCCTGCGTGGCCAGGTCGAGGTTCAGGAAAACGAGATCCGCCAGCTCAAGCAGGAAGGATTGGATCGTTACCAGGATCTGGATGGCCGTATTTCCCAGCTTTCTTCCGCTCCTGCCAATGCAGGTGCCGAAGCCGCTGCGGGTGCCGCCCAGGGTGGTGCCATCGCGGCCAACAATACGCCGACCCCGCCTGCTTCCGCAGGGACACCGGCCGCCAGTAGCGAACCGGGCGATCCAGCGAAGGAAAAGCTCTACTACGATGCTGCCTTCGATCTGATCAAAGCCAAGGATTTCGACAAGGCCAGTCAGGCGTTCAACGCCTTTCTGCGCAAATATCCCAACAGTCAGTACGCCGGCAACGCCCAATACTGGCTGGGTGAGGTGAATCTGGCCAAGGGCGATCTGCAGGCCGCAGGCCAGGCTTTCGCCAAGGTCAGTCAGGCCTATCCCACCAGCAACAAGGTGCCGGATTCGCTCTATAAACTGGGTGGGGTCGAGCAGAAGCTTGGCCGCACCGATCGGGCCAAGGGCATGTACCAGCAGGTCATCAGCCAGTATCCCGGAACCTCCGCTGCGCAACTGGCGCAGCGGGATCTGAAAAGCCTGCCCTAGCGCAGGCTTTTTTCTTCTATCTACCGCAACGGAGGCGGATGGCCTGTGTAGCCGTCACGCCCGTGGCTTTCATGCAAAAAGATACCCTACGTCTTACCGAAATCTTCTATTCGCTCCAGGGTGAAGCCCGCACTGCCGGTCTTCCCACCGTCTTTGTCCGCCTTACCGGCTGTCCCCTGCGCTGTCACTATTGCGACACGGCCTATGCCTTCACCGGCGGCGAGATCCATCACCTGGATGCCATCCTGGAGCAGGTCGCGAGCTACCGGCCGCGGCACATCTGCGTGACCGGTGGCGAGCCACTGGCCCAGCCCAATTGCCTCAAGCTGCTCGAACAACTGTGCGATGCCGGTTACCAGGTATCCCTGGAAACCAGTGGCGCCCTGGATGTCAGTGGCGTGGATGTGCGCGTGAGCAAGGTCGTCGACCTCAAGACGCCAGGGTCGGGGGAGGTGGGGCGCAACCTGTACGCCAACCTTGACCACCTGACGCCCAACGATCAGATCAAGTTCGTCATCTGCTCCCGCGAGGACTATGACTGGGCGGTTTCCAAGCTGATCGAGTATCGCCTTGAGCAACGGGCAGGTGAGGTGTTGTTCTCGCCCAGCCATGGCCAGGTGGTGCCGCGTGAGCTGGCGGAGTGGATCGTGGCGGACAATCTGCCGGTGCGCTTCCAGCTGCAGCTGCACAAGATTCTCTGGAACGACGAGCCGGGACACTGAGCATGAATCAGCCTAAAGCGGTCATCCTTCTCTCTGGCGGCCTGGACTCCGCCACCATCGTCGCCATGGCCAAGGCTCAGGGCTTCGCCTGCTACACCATGAGTTTTGACTACGGTCAGCGCCATAGAGCCGAGCTGCAGGCCGCCGAGCGCGTGGCGCGCCAGTTGGGGGTCGTCGAGCACAAGGTGATCGGCCTGGATCTCAACGGCATCGGCGGCTCGGCGCTTACCGATCCGAATATCGCCGTCCCGGAGACCCCGGGCGAGGGCATCCCCGTCACCTACGTGCCGGCGCGCAACACCGTGTTCCTGTCGCTGGCCCTGGGTTGGGCCGAGGTGCTTGGCGCCCGTCATCTCTTCATCGGGGTAAACGCGGTGGACTACTCCGGTTATCCGGATTGTCGGCCGGAATTCGTCGAAGCCTTCGAGCGCCTGGCCAATCTCGCCACCAAGGCCGGTGTGGAAGGGGATAGCTTCAAGATCGAAGCCCCGCTGCAATTCCTCTCCAAGGCGCAGATTGTCCAGGCCGGCAGCCAGCTGGGTGTGGACTATGGCCTGACCGTCTCCTGCTACCAGGCCGACGACGAGGGTAAGGCCTGCGGGCGCTGCGACAGCTGCCGCCTGCGCGCCGAAGGCTTCAAGGCGGCGGGAATTTCGGACCCTACGCGCTACCAGTAAAAAATTTTCATCTAGGGTGTTGATTCTCCTGAGAAAATCGCTAGAATGGCGCCCACTAACGGGTCGTTAGCTCAGTCGGTAGAGCAGTTGGCTTTTAACCAATTGGTCGCAGGTTCGAATCCTGCACGACC
>NZ_WHOV01000173.1:0-7788 GCF_009765395.1 Pseudomonas sp. BAV 4579
CGTCGATCCAGGCGCCGTCGACATAGGCTTGCTGGCGAAACAGGGAAGCGTCTTGCAACATGAGCGGGGTTCCTCGGGAGGGGATTGAAGGTGGCTTTCGACAGCGACGCCGATCATTGTGCCGAGGCAGCCTGCAGCCGGGCGGCCTGGGCCGGCGAACCCTGGTAGGCCAGCCAGAAATACAGCGGGCAGGTCACCAGCAGCCCGAACAGCCAGGACAGATCGGCGCCCGCCACCAGGTCGGCATAGGGCCCCTTGAACAGCGCCGTGTTGGCGAAGGGCAGCTGCACCAGGATGCCGACCGCATAGGCGGCGATGGCATGGCCATTGAAGCGGCCATAGCGGCCGCCGTCGGCGGCGAACAGCGAGGGGATGTGATAGTCGCCGCGCTTGATCAGATAGAAGTCGATCAGATTTATGGAGGCCCAAGGCACCAGGATCATGGTCATGGCCAGCACCAGGCCGATGAATCTCTCGATGAAATCGGCGGAGGCCATCAGCGCCATCCCGCAGCAGCCCACCAGCACCAGACTCGACAGCACCACCTTGACCCTGACACCCGGCGTCCAGCCAGCGGCGAAGGTCTGCACGCAGGTGATGATGGCGAGTACCGCGCCATAGAGGTTGAGCGCGTTGTGACTGATGATGTTGAGCAGGAACAGCACCATCAGCACCGGACCCAGCCAGCTGGTGGCCTGGGCCACGGCAGCCATGGCGTCGCCGCCGGCCGGCACTGCCAGTACCGCCACCACACCAAAGGAAAAGGCCAGGATGGTGCCCAGGGTGGCGCCGAGATAGGTCGCCCAGAAGGGGCGTGCGATGCCGACGGCTTCCGGCAGATAGCGCGAATAGTCGCTGGTGTAGGGCGAGAAGCTCAGTTGCCAGATCACCCCCAGCGACAGGGTGGCGATGAAGCCGCTGGCGTTGAGGCCGCCCCGGGTCAGGAAATCCGCCGGCAGCGGCTGGCTCAGCATCATCGCGAAGCCGGCCAGCAGTCCTGCGCCCATCACCCAGGTGCCCCAGCGATTGAGGGTATGGATGCAGCGATAGCCGATCACCCCGATGGCCGTGGCGCTCAGGGCACCGAGCACGATGGCCAGCGGCATGGGCACGGCCGGCACCAGACCCTGGATCGACTTGCCGGCCAGCACCACGTTGGAGGTGAAGAAGCCCACGTAGATCAGCGCCGTGACGCAGACGATCAGCAGGGCGCCATACCGGCCGAACTGGCCGCGACTCTGCACCATCTGCGGGATGCCCAGGCGCGGCCCCTGGGCCGAGGCCAGGGCCAGCACCACCCCGCCGAGCAGATGCCCGAGCACGATGGCCAGCAGGCCCCAGGCCAGATTCAGGTGGAAGGACTGGACCACCATGGCGCCGGTGACGATGGGCAGCGGCGCGATATTGGTGCTGAACCAGAGGGTGAAGAGATCGCGGCTATGCCCGTGGCGTTCGGCCGGGGCGACGTGATCCACGGTATGGGTTTCGATAGCAACGGCAGAGCGAGGGGCTGCGGACATCCAGGAATTCCATTGTTGTAGTTGTGGAAGACGCCTGCTGGACAGGTCGTCCTGGTGAACAGAAAGTATTACGGTATACCAGATTACACAACCGCCTTTTGGCTTGTGAAAGTGACGTCTGGGGACTGCTGCCGAATCTCGTTACATCTCTGCTTGCCAGTTCACGTATTATGGTATACCAATAAAAACATCGACTGGCCGAGCCGTCGCGTACCGCCAACAAGAGACACCCGAGCCCTGGGCCGAGGTGGAAGACAAGAGGTAGGCTTCTTATGAAATTTTCCCTGTTCGTGCACATGGAACGCTGGGACGAAAGCGTCAGCCATCGCCAGCTGTTCGAAGAGCTGACCGAACTCACCCTGATGGCCGAAGCCGGCGGTTTCTGCACCGTCTGGGTCGGTGAGCATCATGCGATGGAATACACCATCTCCCCCAGCCCCATGCCGATCCTGGCCAACCTGGCGGCGCGTACCTCGACCATCCGCCTGGGCGCCGGCACGCTGATTGCGCCCTTCTGGCATCCCCTGCGTGCGGCTGGCGAATGCGCCCTGCTCGACGTGATCAGTGAAGGCCGCATGGAAGTGGGCCTGGCCCGTGGCGCCTACCAGGTGGAATTCGATCGCATGGCCGGCGGCCTGCCCGCCACCGCTGGCGGCAAGCATCTGCGCGAACTGGTCCCGGCGCTGCGCAAGCTCTGGGAAGGCGACTACGCCCACGATGGCGAAGTCTGGCAATTCCCCACCTCCACCAGCGTGCCCAAGCCGGTCGGCACCCCGCCGATCTGGATCGCCGCGCGGGATCCCGATTCGCACAATTTCGCCGTGGCCAATGGCTGCAATGTCATGGTTACGCCGCTGATGAAGGGCGACGAGGAAGTGGTGGACCTCAAGCACAAGTTCGACACCGCCCTGGCCAACAATCCCGGGGTGGCCCGGCCCAAGCTGATGGTGCTGCGCCACACCCATGTGCACGCGGCGGAAGAACCCGAGGGCTGGAAGATCGGCGCCCAGGCCATCGGCCGTTTCTACCGCACCTTCGATGCCTGGTTCGGCAACAAGGAAACCCCGGTCAACGGCTTCCTCGCCCCCAGCCCGGAAGAAAAGTTCGCCGGCCGCCCGGAGTTCGAGCTGGAGAACATCCGCAAGAACACCATGATCGGCACCCCCGACGAGGTCATCACCCGCCTGCGTCACTACGAGGAACTGGGCGTCGACGAATTCAGCTTCTGGTGCGACAACAGCCTGCCCTTCGCCGAAAAGAAGAAGTCGCTGCAGTTGTTCATCGACCAGGTGGCACCGGCCTTTGCCTGATCTAGGGTCCGCGCTCCGGCGCGGACCTGCAACACGCCCAAGGGCGTGGCATACCATCATCCAACAGACATCCCAGGAGTCAGCATGAGTTTCGAAATCCGCAAGGTCGTCACCTATCTCGAAGAGACCCACAGCGAAGGTGGCAAGGCCACCGACAAGCCGGTGACCATGGCCGGCGTCGCCGTGGTGATCCGCAACCCCTGGGTCGGCAAGGGCTTCGTCGAAGACCTCAAGCCCGAGATCAAGGCCCACTGCTCCGACCTCGGCGCCTTCATCGTCGAGCGCCTGACCTGCGCCATCGGCGGTGCCGAGCGCATCGAGGCCTATGGCAAGGCGGCGGTGGTCGGCGCCGACGGCGAGATCGAGCATGCCTCGGCGGTGATCCACACACTCAGATTCGGCAACCACTACCGCGAGGCGGTCCAGGCCAAGAGCTACCTGAGCTTCACCAACAAGCGCGGTGCCCCGGGTACTTCCATCCAAATCCCCATGATGCACAAGGATGACGAGGGCCTGAGATCCCACTACATCACCCTGGAAATGCGCATCGAGGACGCACCGCGGGCCGACGAGATCGTGGTGGTGCTGGGCGCCGCCGACGGTGGCCGCCTGCATCCGCGCATCGGCAACCGCTACATCGACCTCGAGGAACTCGCGGCTGAAAAGGCGCGCTGAGGAGAATCCGCGAATGATCCGGTCTACAGACGCCAAGACCCCCGCCGGCACTGCCTACCGCATCGCCGGCGATGGCAGCCCGCTCGTCCTGATCCATGGCGTGGGGCTCAGCAAGGAGATGTGGGGCGGTCAACTCGCGGGCCTTGCGCCGCGCTACCAGGTGATCGCCTATGACATGCTCGGCCATGGCGAAAGCCAGCGCCCGGCGGCGCAGGCGACGCTCGACGACTATGCCGCGCAGCTCACCGAACTGCTCGATCACCTGGGGCTGGCAACGGGCGTGGTAATCGGCTTCTCCATGGGCGGCCTGGTGGCCCGGGCCTTCGCCCTCGGCCATCCGCAGCGACTGGACGCCCTGGTGATCCTCAACAGCGTGTTCAATCGCTCGGTGGAGCAGCGTAGCGGGGTCCTGGAGCGAACCCGCCAGGCCGAACTCGAAGGCCCCGACGCCAACCTGGATAGCGCCCTGGCGCGCTGGTTCAGCCGCGAGTACCAGGGCGCCAACCCGGCGCAGATCCAGGCGCTGCGGCAGGCCTTCGCCAGCAACGACCCCCAGGGCTATCTGACCACCTATGCCCTGTTCGCCACCCAGGACCGCTATGGCGCCGAGCGCCTGGACAGCATCCAGGTGCCCACCCTGGTGGCCACTGGCGAACTGGACAGCGGCTCGACCCCGGAGATGGCGCGCCAGCTGGCCGCACGGATTCCGCGCGCGCGCACTGCCGTGCTGGCCGACCAGCGCCATATGATGCCGGTCGAGTCACCCAAGCTGGTCAACGCCCTGCTGCTGGACTTCCTCGACGACGCCCTGGCCAAGGCCCCTTCCACCTCCATCAAGGGATACGTGGCATGACCCTGCAACGTTTTCAGATGTGCATCGACGGCGAATGGACCGCGGCCCAATCGGGCCGTACCTTCGCCAGTCTCGATCCGGCCACCGCGACGCCCTGGGCGGAACTGCCCGATGCCGACGCCGACGACGTCGACCGCGCCGTCCAGGCCGCCCAGCGAGCCTTCGAGGCGCCGGCCTGGCGTGGCCTTACCGCCAGTGCCCGCGGCAAGCTCCTGCGCCGGCTGGGCGATCTCATCGCCGCCAACAAGGAAGCCCTGGCCCAGCTGGAAAGCCGTGACAACGGCAAGCTGATCCGCGAGACCCGCGGCCAGGTCGGCTACCTGCCGGAATTCTTCCACTACACCGCGGGCCTGGCCGACAAGCTTGAAGGCGGCACCCTGCCCCTCGACAAGACCAACCTCTTCGCCTACACCGTGCACGAACCGCTGGGCGTGATCGCCGGCATCGTGCCCTGGAACAGCCCGCTGTACCTGACCGCCATCAAGGTCGCCCCGGCCCTGGCCGCCGGCAACACCGTGGTGATCAAGCCGTCCGAGCATGCCTCGGCCACCATCCTGGAGCTGGCGCGACTGGCCCTGGAAGCCGGCATTCCGCCCGGCGTGTTCAATGTGGTGACCGGCTATGGTCCGGGCGCCGGCGCGGCCCTCACCCGCCATCCACTGGTGCGCAAGATCGCCTTCACCGGCGGTGCCGCCACGGCGCGCCATGTGGTCCGCGCCAGCGCCGAGAACTTCGCCAAGCTGAGCCTGGAGCTAGGCGGCAAGTCGCCCAACATCATCTTCGCCGACGCCGACCTCGATAGCGCGGTCAACGGCGCGGTGGCCGGTATCTATGCCGCCTCCGGGCAGAGTTGCGTGGCCGGCTCGCGACTGCTGGTGCAGGACGAGATCTACGACGAATTCGTCACCCGCCTGGTGGAGCGTGCCCAGCGCATCCGCATCGGCAATCCCCAGGACGACGCCAGCGAGATGGGCCCCATGGCCACCGAGCAGCAGCTCGCCATCGTCGAGCGGCTGGTGGAAGCGGCGCTGGCCGAAGGCGCCACCCTGCGCCTGGGCGGCAAGCGACCGGAGATCGGCAGCGCCGGCTGGTACTACGAACCCACCCTGCTGGAATGCGACCGGCACTCGCTGCGCATCATGCAGGAAGAAGTCTTTGGCCCGGTGGCCGCGGTGATCCGCTTCAAGGACGAGGCCGAGGCCCTGCGCCTGGCCAACGACAGCGAACTGGGCCTCGCCGCCGGCATCTGGACCCGCGACCTGGGTCGTGCCCATCGCCTGGCGCGGGACATCCGCTCCGGCATCATCTGGGTCAACACCTATCGCGCGGTCTCGGCCATGGCGCCGATCGGCGGTTTCAAGAACAGCGGCTACGGCCGCGAGAGCGGCATCGACTCGGTACTGGCCTATACCGAAACCAAAACGGTCTGGATCAATCTGTCCCAGGCGCCGATGCCCGATCCCTTTGTGATGCGTTGAACGAGGTTGCCAGTCATGATCGATCCCACAGTCTACAAGCAGGTGATGGGCGCCTTTCCGTCCGGCGTCACCGTGGTCACCACCCTGGACGCCGAGGGCAACCTCGCCGGCCTGACCGCCAGTGCCTTCAGCGCCCTGTCGCTGGACCCGGCGCTGGTGCTCTTCTGCCCCAACTACAGCTCCGACACCTATCCGCTGCTGCGCGACGGCAAGGGCTTCGCCATCCACCTGCTGAGCGCCGAACAGCAGCGTATCGCCTATGCCTTCGCCAGCAAGGGCAAGGACAAGACTCAGGGTATCGAATGGACGCGCAGCGCCCTGGGCAATCCGCTGCTGGCCGATGCCACGGCGGTGATCGAGTGCGAGCTGTGGCGCGAGTACGATGGGGGCGACCACGCCATCATCGTCGGGGCGGTGAAGAATCTCATCGTGCCCGAGCAGGAGGTGATCCCCATGCTCTATCACCGCGGCCGGATGGGTGCGGCGCCGATCTATGCCTGAGCGGACGGGCCATGAACGCCTGCAGGGGGCATGCTAGACTTGCCCTCTTCCGCCCGGGCGAGCACGCAGGTTCCACGTAGTCGCGTGCCTCGTCGTCGCCTGTAGAACCGGTCCGCCAGAGAGCCCCATGAGACGCGCGCAACTAGACGACAGCTTCAAGATCACCCGCAGCCCGGTCACCCTGCGTGAAATGGTGTGCAATCGCCTGCGCCAGGCGATCCTGAACTTCCAGTTGCTGCCGGGCGATCGCCTGGTTGAGCGCGATCTCTGCGACCGCCTGGGCGTCAGCCGCACCTCGGTGCGCGAGGCCCTGCGTCACCTCGAATCCGAAGGCCTGGTGGAATTCGCCGATGCCCGCGGACCGCGCGTCGCCATCATCACCCTGGAGGACGCCTGCGACCTCTATGAATTGCGCTGCGTGCTGGAAGGCATGATCGTCCAGCTGTTCACCCTGCGCGCCGGCCCCAAGGAGATCGCCGCGCTGGAACAGGCCCTGGCGGAGAATCGCGAGGCCCTGGAAGGCGCCGAGCTGCCGGAGGTGATCGAGACCGTGCAGAACTTCTACGACGTGCTCATGGAAGGCTGCGGCAATCGCGTTGCCGCCACCCAGCTGCGCCAGTTGCAGGCGCGGGTCAGCTACCTGAGAGCCACCTCGGTCTCCCAAGCCAATCGCCGTCAGGCGAGCAATGCCGAGATGGAGCGCATGGTCGCGGCGATCCGCAGCGGTGATGCCCTGGCCGCCCACCAGGCGTCGGTGGATCACGTCCGCGCCGCCGCCAAGGTGGCCCTCGACTACCTGCAGCGGCAGCAGGAGCACCAGGGCGAACAGGCCCGTGAGCTGTTCATCCCCCGCGTGCAGGACGAGCCGCGCATCGAACGCTAGCCGTCTTCGGCCAGACGCGGCAGTGCCGTGCCTGGCCGCCTCTCTCAGAGTCCTTCGACGATGAAGATCTCGGCCCGGGCCGCCGTCTGCCGGTGCCCGCAGGCGTCCTGATACTCCGCCGAGCGATAGCAGGCCAGGGCCTGTTCGTAGGAATCGAATTCGA
The DNA here is from genome assembly GCF_009765395.1 of Pseudomonas sp. BAV 4579. Lineage (NCBI taxonomy): Bacteria > Pseudomonadati > Pseudomonadota > Gammaproteobacteria > Pseudomonadales > Pseudomonadaceae > Pseudomonas > Pseudomonas sp. BAV 4579. Next base: position 7,384 of record NZ_WHOV01000173.1, read on the forward strand.
TCACCACCCGGCGCGTCGCCCAGCCTTCGCCTTCCAGCTGCTCGGCGCGTCCGCCCCGGGCGAGGAAGCGACCGCCATAGCGGGCGAAGGCCGCCGGGGCGCGCTCCGTATAGCCGCGATAAGCCTCGGGATCGGTCACATCGACCTCTGCAATCCAATAACCTTTCATGGCACCTTGCCTCTTTCGCTGCGTTTTGTCTCATGGTATACCAGATTACAGAACAATCTAGAACCCTGAGAGGTAGTCGTGGCCATCCATCCCATCGAAGCGATCATCGAGGATTTCCGGGCCGGCAAGATGGTCATCCTGGTCGATGACGAAGACCGCGAGAACGAGGGCGACATCCTGCTCGCCGCCGATGCCTGCACCCCGGCGGCGATCAGCTTCATGGCGCGTGAAGCCCG
>NZ_WHOV01000174.1:0-9615 GCF_009765395.1 Pseudomonas sp. BAV 4579
CGTGGGCGAGGCGCGGAGGGTGGCGCTCCCGGTCAGGGGCGGCCGCGCTCTTACTTGGCGCGTTGCTGGAAGAAGGCTTCCATCATCCGGGCGGGTTCGCCGGATTCGTAGGCCTCGCGCTGGATGCGGGTGCCCGCCTCGATGCTGTCCTGGAAGCCGGCTTCGGTCATCTCGCGGAAACGCTGCTTGTCCAGGCGCATGGCCACCGGCGGTTTCGCCGCCAGGGCTTCGGCGATTTCCAGGGCCTTGGCGAATACCTCGGCGGCCGGGACGAGGTGATGGATCAGGCCGATGCGGTGGCATTCTTCGGCGTCCATGAGCCGGCCGGTCAGGGTCAGTTCGATGGTGCGGGACATGCCGAGCATGCTGTTCATGATCCAGGGGCCGGTGGTGCTGGCGATCCCGGCATTGATCTCGGGTTGCCCCATGCGCACGCCGGAATGACCGACCCGGATGTCACCCAGCAGGGCCACCTGGAAGGCGGAACCCGCCGCGGTGCCGTTCAAGGCCATCACTAGCGGCTTGGACAGCCCGCGCAGGGCGGCGTAGTAGCGCTGCCATTCACCCACCCAGGCGACGGCGCGCTCGCCGTCGAAGTCATGGGCTTCGGAGAGGTCCTGGCCAGCGGAGAAGGCCCGGTCACCGGCACCGGTCATGATGATGGCGCGGATGGCGTCGTCCGCCTCGAAGCGCTGGAGCGCGTCGATGATCTCGTTGCGCATGGGGGTGGTCCAGGCGTTGAGCTTGGCGGGCCGATTGAGCGTGATGACGGCAACGGCGCCCTGGATATCGATCAGGATATCGCTCATTTTTATCTCCATTCGATAAAAGTTATTTAAAGGAGATTTACCTTTATCTTTTATCGCGAGACTGTCAAGTCGCGATCGCGGGCGCCGACGGCTCGGCGACAGACCGCTGGAGAAGCCGTTGAATCGACGCGGGCAAAGGCCAGCCCGTTGCCTGGACGGCGTACAGGCAGCAAGAGAATTCAGGGCCGCCTGCGCAGGCGGCTGCTTGTTTGGGCGGGTAGGGGACGGTGGCGGCTGGACGAGCCCAGGGGGTCCTGGCCCTGGGCGGATGCCTGGGGTCAGCCCCGCGCCCGCCGCTGTGGTCTGCCCGCCAGGTGCCGGGCCAGGACGATGAAGTTCTGCAGGGCGGGCGAGGGATTGAAGGTACGGCAGGCCAGGGTGATCGGGGCGGCCAGCCTAGGGCGGGCGTCCAGGATGGGGCAGTAGCAGATGCTGGACCTGTGCAGCTCGGTCATGGACGCCGGTACCGCGGAGATGCCGGCGCCGGCCGCCACCAGGCTCAGGTTGGTGAGCATGCGATCGACTTCGAAGGCGACCCTGGGTTCGAAGCCGGCATGGCGACAGGCGTCCAGCAGCTTGGCATACATGCCCGGCGCGCCGGGTTTGCGCACCAGGATGAAGGCTTCTTCGGCCAGCGCCGCCAGTGGCAGTCCGCGTTGCGCCAGGCTGTCCAGCGCCGCTGCGCCAATCCCCGTGAGGAGTCGATGATTACTTGGCAAGGCGAGCAGCATCGCCTCGTTGAGCAGGCGGTGATAGGTGACGCCTTCCGGCGCGCTGACCGGGGCGCGCAGGATGCCGAGGTCCAGGCGGCCTTCCGCCACCCGCTGGGTGAGGCCCTGGGCGTTGTCCTCGGCGATGACGATTTCCACGTCCGGGTAGCGCTCCCGGTAGGCGCGGATGACGCGGGGGATCAGCGCATGGGCAGCCGCCGAACTGGTGAAACCCAGCGTCAGGGTGCCGTCGATGCCCTTGGCGACCCGTGCCGCGCGATGCGCGCCCTGGCCGACCCGGGCCAGGATGTCCCGGGCTTCCTGCAGGAAGGCCGCGCCGCCGGCGGTCAGCACGACCCCTTTGGGGTGACGTAGGAAGAGGGCGAAGCCGAGTTCGTCTTCCAGGGCCCTGATCTGCTGGCTGAGCGGCGGCTGCTGCATGTGCAGGCGCGCGGCGGCGCGGGTGAAATGCTGCTCCTCGGCCACCGTGACGAAGTACCTCAGATGCCGCAATTCCATTCGCTCGCTGACCTCGCTGACGCCGGTCTGGATGACCGATCGGTTAGGATGGGGCGCAAGGTGTCAGGCGCCACGCACAATAATAACGACAGGAATCCGGATGATCGCGCGGATCGCTCGCAACGGCAGTGTGCAGATAGGCGTGGCCCTCGCCAGCGGGCTGCTGCTCGGTCTCTGGCGTCCCGAGCTGGCCGCGGCCATGAAGCCCTTGAGCGATCTGTTCCTGCGCACCCTGGGTCTGGCCATCCCTCTGCTGATGTTCGCGCTGATCGTGTCGGCCATTGCCCGCCTGGGCCGGGGCGTCGGCGCCATGGCGGCGCGCATGGTGCTGTACTTTCAGGTGATGTCCCTGCTGTCCCTGCTGGTCGGTCTGATCGTCGGTCTGGTGATCCATCCCGGCAGCGCCGTCGCGCCTGGCCCGATATCGATCAACTGGGGCAGTGCCGAACCGGCTGACCCCCTGTTGCCGGCTGCTCCCTCGTCGATGCCAGGTCTGCTCGACAGTCTGCCAGGTACCCTGCTGGGCGCCTTTACCCAGAGCGCCATATTGCCGCTGCTGTGCCTGGCCATCGCCCTGGGACTCATCCTGCGTGCCCTGGGTGAGCGTGGCGCAGCCTGGCTTGCCGGGGTCGAGCGGGCCCTGGGATTCATGCTGCGGCTGCTGCGCCTGTTCCTCCGCCTGGCGCCCCTCGCCGCCTTTGCGGCCATGGCCTTTACCGTTTCCCGTTATGGCGGCGCCTCCCTGTGGCCGCTGTTGAAGTTTCTGCTCGCGGTCTATCTGGCCGCCCTGTGTTTCATCGGCGGCGTGCTGGGGCTGGTGGCGCGGCTCTGTGGCTTTTCCCTGTTGCGCCTGATCCTCTGGCTGAGGCACGAGTTGCTGCTGGTGGCGGTGACCGGTTCCTCGGTCGCGGCCTTGCCCCTGCTGATCGGCCGCCTCGAACGCGCCGGTTGTCCGACGGAGCTGGTGCGGTTGTCGCTAACCACCGGCTACACCTTCAACCTGGCAGGCTCGAATCTCTATATCGCCGTGGCGCTGCTGTTCCTCACCCAGTTCGCCGGGATCGAGCTGTCGGCCGCGCAGTTGGCGAGCTTCCTGCTCGTCGGCCTGATCACCACCCTGGGCTCCACCAGCGTCGCCGGCTCGGCCTTCCTCACCCTGGCGGCGACCCTGTCGATCCTGCATTTCGTGCCGGTGGAGGCGGTCGGCCTGTTGCTGGGCGTCGAGCGGCTGATGAAGTGCCGCTCGCTCACCAATGTGCTGGGTAACAGCGTCGCCTGCCTGGCGCTGGCGCGCTGGCAGGGGACGCTGGACCGGCCGCAGCTGGCGGCGGCGCTCGCCCGTGGACGGCGCTAGGCGATCACGGCTTGAGCAGCTTGGCAAAGGCCTGATCGAGCCCGGTGTCGGCCTCGGCCAACCGCTGACGCCGGGCCTTGGTCCAGTCGACATCGGTCTGCAGGGCCTGCTTCGCCTCGCCGAGCATGCGCTGCACCTCGGCCGGTTGCGGACCGCCGGTGCCGACCCGGGTCTTGACCATGTTGGTCGGCGAGAGGGCATTGCGGAATTCGGCCTCCTGCAGCGGCAGGCTGGTTTCCTTCCACTGATACTTTTCAGCGGCCTGGGTGTAGAGCTGCCGGGCCTTGGCGAAGGGGAAGGTCTTGGGCGTGTAGCCTTCGTTGCGGGCCTCGGTGACGATCAGCGAGGCGAAGCTGTGGCCGATGCGGAAGGGCACCTTGTGCGCCCGTTCCAGGGTGTCGGCCAGCTCCATCGAGGTGGTCCATTCGTTCTCCAGCTCTTCCAGTGCGCGCTGCGGATTGACCTTCAGGGCGTCGAGCACGCGGTCCATGCTGGTGAACATGCCGATGGCCGAGTCATAGAAATTCAGGTCATCGAAGGCGAACTTGTAGTCCGTCATGCCGGTGGTCACGTTGTGCGCGCGCAGGGTGATGGTCTGCGCCAGGCCGATGGTGTCCGAGGCGGCTTCCCGGGTGCGCATCAGCAGACCGGGATTGCGCTTCTGCGGCATGGCGCTGCTGGTGTAGGTGGAGCCTTCCTCCAGCAGCAGCCAGGGGCGGATCTGGTGGTACTGGGTATGGATGTCGCCGATCATCGCCCCCAGTCGGATCGCCGAGGAGGCGGCGATGTCGGCCGCCTCGATGGGGATGTCGTAGGTGGAGACCTGGCTGGAATCCAGCGAATTCTGCCGCACCCCATCGAAGCCGAGCAGGGCGGCGAGACGCTCGCGGTTCAGCGGATAGGCGGAATTGGCCAGCACGGCGGTGCCCATCGGGCTGAGGTTGAGGCGCTGATAGAGCTGGGCGATGCGCTGGGCGTCGCGGGCGAAGGAATCGGCGTAGGCGAGCAGATAGTGGGCGTAGGAGATCGGCATCGCCTGGACGCCGTTGGTATAGGCCGGCACCAGGGTATCGACGTTGGCGGCGGCGAGGGTCAGCAGACGCTGACGGGTCGCGTTCACGGCGTCGCTGTAGGCCAGCACCTGGCCACGCAGGGAGGCCAGGCGGTAGGTGGCATAGATGTCCTGGCGACTGCGGCCCGAGTGGATCAGCGAGGCTTCCGGACCGATCCTGTCGGTCATGATCTTTTCCAGCTGGAGGATGTCGGTGGGTCGCTTGCCGTCCGGCTGCCCCCCCTGGTCGATGGCGAATTCGACCCCGCTGGCGATCTTGCGCCCCATTTCCGGGGTAACGATGCCTTCCTCGGTCAGCATCACGATGGAGGCCTTGTTGATGCGGTTCAGCCCGTCGAACTGGTCTTCGACGCCGCCGGCGCGGGTGCCTCCGTGGGTCACGGTGCCGCCGATCCTGGCGACCTCGGCCTTGCACTCGGCGGTGGTCTTGCAAGGGGCGTCAGCGGTATTGGCGGCCAGTGCCGGGGTACTGGCAGCCAGGGCGACTAGCAGGGCGAGCGGCAGCAAACGCGGGGTAGCGGGCATGGAGGAAAATCCTGTCGGGATGGGATCGAGGCCGGCGCGGTCCGCAGCCGGCCGTGGGGTCAGAGCAGGGGCAGGGTGTAGCTGAGGATCAGGCGGTTCTGGTCGAGCTCGGTATCGTTATGGCTGCGGTAGCTGCCATTGCGCCAACGCACCTTGAAGTTCTTCAGCGCGCCGGTCTGGAAGGTGTATTCCAGCTCGGTATCGCGCTCCCACTCCTGACCGGCGACACCGCCGGGTCCGTCGAAATGGTCGCCCCTGAGATAGCGCGTCATGAAGGCCAGGCCCGGGAGGCCCCAGGCGGCGAAGTCGTAGTCGTAGCGCACCTGCCAGGAGCGCTCGCCCGGATTGGCGAAATCCGGCGACAGCATCACGTAGTTGACCAGGTACGAATCGGTGCCGTTGAGATGGGGAAAGCCGGTCTCGCCGTGCATCTGCTGGTAGGCGGCGCCGAAGGCATGATGACCCAGGTTGTAGGTGAACTTGGCGCCATAGGCATCGTTGTCGACGTTGCTGCCGCCATCCTTGCGCGAGCGGGCATAGCGCAGATCCGTCTCCAGTGACTGGCCCTTGCCGAGCGGCAGGACGTGCAGCACGTTGAACATATGCTGTTCGTAGTTCTGGTCGAGGTGACCGTAGTCGTAGACCGTGGTGAGCTGCTGGCTCCATTTGTAGCTCAGGCCGGCGAAGTCGAACTGGTCGGACGCGCGGCCGCCCCTGATACCGCTGCCCGCTACGGTCATGTCCTCGTTGGCGCTGTCGTTGCGAACCCGGTTCTGGGTCAGCCGCCCGGCGTTGAAGGTCAGGTTGTCCAGTTCCTTCGACACCAGTTGGGCGCCCTGGAAGGTCTGCGGCAACAGGCGGGAGTTGCTGCTGCGGATGGTCTGCAGCCGAGGGATCAGGGTGCCGACCTTCAGGGTGCTCCTGGACACCCGCACCTTGCCGGTCAGCCCGAGCTTGCTGTAGTCGTCGGGCGCTCGCCGGTCGCCCACCGGCAGCAGGCCGGTGTTCTGCCGGTCCGAGCCCGAATCCAGCTTGAGGCCGAGCATGCCCAGGGCATCGACGCCAACGCCCACCGGCCCCTCGGTAAAGCCGGATTCGTAGTTGAGAATGAAGCCCTGGGCCCATTCCTCCCGCTTGGATTGCCGGGCGCCCGACTGGCGATAGTCGCCGTTGAAGTAGAAGTTGCGCAGTTCCAGGTCGGCCTTGCTGTCGGCAAGGAACTCGGCGAAGGCATCGGAGGGTAGAAAGGAGGCGAGGGCGGCGGTACTGACCCCAAGAGCTAGCGGTGACATGCGCATGGTGAGATTCCTTGACGCGTTATTGTTATTGGGCGCGTTTCATCGTGTGGCGGTGGCCGCTCGCAACGGGAACCTTAAGGACTTTGCTGAAAGATTAAAAATATATGAAAAGTCGGTACTTGATACTTTAAGGATATGGTCAGCGCGCGTAGTTCTCGGTCAGCCTGATTGATCGCCTACTAGACGTAGCCCACCAGGATGCTGGCGGGGCCTGGCGTCTCCCGCGGTGACGCCAGGCCAGCGCGGCTCAGCCCGAGCGTGCCGCCACGTGGGCGGGCACCCAGGGACCCCGGAGCGGCATATGGGGATAGGCGTCGTCGAGGATGCGCAGCTCGGCGTCCTTGGGAGTGTTGTCGCCTTCCCCCTGGATGCTGACGATATCCTGGGGGCAGGCCGAGAAGGCGACGAAGCAATCCATTTCCGCGCGCAGGGTGATGAAGTCACCCGGGCGGGTCACCGTGGGCAGGGTGTCCAGGTGGATGTTGTCCGGCTGTACCCGGATGTTCATGAAGATATTGAAGGAGGCGAGGGTACGCCGGGGCGGTGTGACACCCAGTTCCAGCATGCCCTCGACCAGGTTGTCGGTGCAGTTCCGGTGGTAGTGGCTGCACCCGAGCAATTCGTAGCGACGGCGGTCGCAGGCCGCCATGAAGGTATCGTGGACCCCCGGAGAGGTGTCTTCGACCACGGTCAGGATCGGGTGGCGCTCGCTGGTGACGAAGCTGTCGCCGACCACGGGATTGAGGTGCTGGGTATAGACCCGGGTGGCCTCCATGCACATGTATTCGTTGAGGTCATAGGCATTCCAGGCCCAGCAGTCGACGACCTGGGTACCGTGGGTATTGATGACCTGAACGCTTTGGCCGGCGCGCAGGCGGACGGCCTTGCCGTGACCGGCGGGTACGACGATGGAAGCGACGGGATGGGACATGGATGAACCTCGTGGGTGACTAGTGGATGCGATGGCGGGTAAGGCGGCGCTCCCAGGCGCCGGCGGCCGCATCGATGGCGAGCGTGACCAGCCAGTAGCTCAGGGCGACCGCCAGATAGATTTCCAGGGGGGCGTAGCTTTCCGAAATGGCCTGCTTGGCCGCGTACATGAACTCCTCGACCGAAACCACCGACAGCAGCGCCGAATCCTTCAGCAGACCGATGAACAGGCCGGTCGCCGGCGGCAGGGCCACGGGGAGCGCCTGGGCCAGGGCGATATGGCGAAAGCTCTGCCAGCGCGACATGCCCAGGGCGCTGCAGGCCTCGAATTGCCCGGGCGGAATGGCCGCGAAGGCGGCGCGCAGCACCTGGGCCAGATAGGGACCGTAGTACAGGGTCAGGGCCGTCACCCCCACCAGGGGCGAGGACAGGGTGAGGCCGTATTCCGGCAGGATGAAGAAGAGCCCATAGATCAGCACCAGCAGCGGCAGGCCCAGGATGAGGTCGGTGTAGCCGCGCGCCAGCATCTGCAGCAGTGGCTGGCGGCCGCGCAGCCGGATCCAGGCCAGCAGGGCGGCCAGGAGCAGGGCGGGCAGCACCGTGATCAGGGAAAGCTGCAGGGTGTAGACCAGGCCGGCAAGCAAGGACGGGGCGTAGGTCAGGATGATGCCCAGATCCATCAGGCGTTCCTCGCGGTGGCGAAACGCCCTTCCAGGCGCCGTGCGAGCAGCAGGATCGGCCAGCACACCAGCAGATAGCCGGCGACGACCGGCAGCATCACCGGGCCGGCCTCGTAGGTGCGGGCGATGATCAGCTGTCCGGCGTAGGTCAGCTCGGTCACGGCGATCACGGACGCCAGGGGCGTGGTCTTGACGATCAGCGTGAATTCGTTGACCAGCGCCGGCAGGCTGCTGCGCAGCGCCTGGGGCGCCAGGACGTGACGCCAGCACTGCAGGCGGGAGAGTCCCAGCGCCAGGGACGCCTCGGTCTGGCCGCTGGCCAGGTTGCGATAGCTTCCCCGCAGGATCTCCGCGGTATAGGCGGCGCTGTTCAGGCCGAGCGCGAGCACCGCGGCCAGCAGCGGTTTGCCGCCCAGGCCGAGCAGCGGCAGCGAGAAGAACACCAGGAACAGCTGGACGATGGAGGGCGTTCCGCGCATCAGGCTGATGTACAGGCGTCCCAGCCGGCTGGGCAGCCAGGCCTGGTGTTGTCGCAGCCACCAGATGAGGTGACCGACGCTGAAGCTGAGCAGCGCCGCGGCTAGGGTCAGCTCCAGCGTGACCAGCAATCCGGGCCCCAGCTCCGGCAGGATCTTGAGCATCTGTTCCAGCACGGCTTACTCCGGGAAGTCGCTCAGGCTTTCCGCGACCGCGAGCGCCACGGCGCCGACCTGATCGTTGCCGGGAATGCCGGTGCAGCAGGTCGAGACGACGAAGAGCATGTCCTGCACCACGCGGCAGGTGATCCGGTCGCCCACCCTGGTCCGGTTCGGCTGGGGATGCAGGCTGCCATCGCGTTCCAGCACGATATGCATGAACAGGTTGATGGGGTCCGGAAGCTTGGGCTGGCGCCGACCCAGCCGCGCGAGCTCGGCCTGTACCGCTTCGACGCAGCCGGTCTGCGCATAGCCGCGGCTGCGCAGGAAGGCGCTGGTGGAGGCGGGCAGCAGCAGGTCGTGGGTGCCCAGGCTGTCCTGGCCCAGGACCATCACCGGGCGCCGCCGGTTGTTCACCAGCCGCATGCCCGAGCCGAGGACATAGGAGTTGCTGAAAACCCGGGTGTGATGGACCGAGAGATGCACCAGGGGATCCTCCTCGCTGAAGCCGAACAGGCTGGCCACCACACCGGCGTCCAGGGCTTCGATGCGCAGCAACTGACCCCGCTTCACGGCGATCGAACCGGCGCTTCCCGCGCGGATCTTGAACCGCTGCATGGGCAGCGGCGCGCGTTCGTCGAGGTGTTCTTTCATCAACAGCATGGGGCGGTCCTCAGGCGGGAGTGGGGGCGGTGTCGGCGATGCGGATATCGATGGGCGTCACGTGCAGGCCATTGCCCGGAATGATGTCCTGCGGACAGGAGGACACGGCGCAGACCAGGTCCTTGAGTGCCCGGAACACCACGTGATCGCCTGCCTTGCTCCTGGGGTCGGTGACCTGCATGCGGCCGTCGGCGGTTACCGGTCCGTTCTGGAACAGGTTGAAGGGCTCCGGCACGTTGACCGCCAGCAGGCCGTAGCCGGCCAGGCCTTCGTGCAGGTTGTCCAGGCAGTTGCGGTGGCCGTCCACGCCGAAATCCACGCTGAAGCGGGTCGGATCGCAAGCCGGCACGTTGGCATCGTGGACGCCGATGGTGTCGGCGATCACCTCCAGCAGCGGCTCGTCGGCGGTGGAGTAGAGGC
>NZ_WHOV01000175.1:0-18664 GCF_009765395.1 Pseudomonas sp. BAV 4579
CGAGATCGAGATGGCGGCCACCGCCGTCACCGAGATGAGCCAGGCGGTGGACGAGGTGGCCGGCAACGCGACCTCGACCTCCACCGAATCGCGCCAGGCCGCCGATACCGCACGCCATGGCCAGCGTCAGCTGGGCGATACCCTGGGCGCCATCGAGGTGCTCGCCGAGAACGTGCTTGGCGCCAGCGAACGGGCGCGCCAGTTGGCCGAGCAGACTCGCAACATCAGCCAGGTGCTGGACGTCATCCGTTCGGTCGCCGAGCAGACCAACCTGCTGGCGCTCAACGCCGCCATCGAGGCCGCCCGCGCCGGGGATGCCGGTCGTGGCTTCGCCGTGGTCGCCGATGAAGTCCGCGCCCTGGCCCACCGCACCGGCGAATCCACTCGAGAGATCGAAGGCATGATCGGCAGCATCCAGCAAGGCACCGGCCAGACCGTCGATGCACTGCTGACCAGTGCCGACCAGGCGCGCCAGACCCGCGAGCAGGCGCAGTCGGCCAACGCCGCCCTGGCCGCCATCGCCCAGTCGGTATCGGGCATCGACGAGCGCAACCTGGTGATCGCCAGCGCCGCCGAGGAGCAGGCCCAAGTGGCCCGCGAGGTGGATCGCAACCTGGTACGCATCCGCGACCTGTCGGTACAGACCGCCTCCGGTGCCGAACAGACCCGCGCCGCCAGCCTGCAGTTGTCAGAGTTGGCCGTCGAGGTAAACAGTCAGTTAGAACGCTTTCGATTATAAATACAAGCCCGGATCTTGCCGCGCGTCATAGTTGATTAATGCGTCAGATAGTGTTGTCTTCATATCCGCCGACGTCCTCTTGACGACTGCCCAACCTACTTACTGGACAACCAAGTCTGCTTTCGGTCAACCAAACCTTTGACTCGCACAACAGCGTTTGCTCTGCAGCTACAGATACGTTCGGGAGCCAAGCGAAGCCACAAAAAAATTAATTGGGTAAAAAACGCGAACTTAGTGAAACCATGATAATCCGGCCTAGTTTGGAGCCGGGGTCTTGAGAACAGCTGTCGACAAGACTAACCAACATACTTACCACTTAGGGTTCCGCATCCTGACTGCTTGGCAAGACTTCAACGCAGCATACTGTGAGTCTTGATCCGAGCAAAGACCACTGGTCACCTCCTGTAACATACCACTCAAGTCAAGAGAGGTTATGCCGAAATAGCGATATCACCTCTCCGCGAGTAAACCTCTATGTTTGGCATCAAACTGAAACAACGTCTAGCCGCACTCGAACAAGAACTAGCCGAGCACAGGCAGATGCGTGAGTCCTTCCAAAAGGACGCATTGTGCTGGGTTTTGGACGCCAACAATAGATTCGTTAGCTTTAATGAGAAGTTTGCGCTAGAGATGGGCTACCCGAAAGGTAGCATCGAAGGTCGAAATGTCGAAGACTTCATCCCTAGCTATGTGAAAGGTTTACCCTGCTACGCTGAGCTTATGAGCAAACTTGCCCAAGGACAGCAAGCTAGCGGTGTGCACAAGATAAATAGAGCAAATGGCGAAACAGCTTGGCTATACGCCATATGGACGCCAATACGGGACCAGAACGGCAGTGTCCGCATGATTAGATGCTATGCGTACGATCGAACAGAACAGGTAAGCAAAGATGCTGAGCAAGACAGCCTCATCGACGCACTACTACGCTCTACCGCGGTAATCGAGTTTAACTTATCGGGCGAAGTGGTAATGGCAAATGATATATTTCTTCGTTCGATGGGCTACTCAAGCAGCCAGATCATAGGCAAACATCATCGTATGTTTTGTGCGCCCGAAGAAAGCAACTCCATTGAGTATGCTCACTTTTGGGAGCGCCTAAAGCGCGGCGAATACATAGCGGCAAGATTCAAAAGGATAGATAGCTCTGGCAGAGTAGTTTGGCTAGAAGCATCCTACAACCCCATGAAGAACACTCGAGGCGAACTCTACAAGGTAGTTAAATTTGCAACCATCATCACTGAGCAAGTTCTTCAAGAACAAGCTATAGCGAGTGCTGCCCAGGTCGCATTCGAAATATCCCAGAGCACTGACGAGACGGCTAGACAAGGTGCCGCGGTAGTTCAAAGCACTACCATGGTAATGAAAGGAATTGCCACTGAGATACAGACCGCTTCTGATGGCATAGAAGCATTGGGTGCACAGTCAATCGAAATCAGCTCAATCGTGAAGACTATTCGGGGAATTGCGGAACAGACCAACCTGCTGGCTCTGAATGCTGCGATAGAAGCTGCACGAGCTGGAGAACAGGGGCGCGGCTTCGCCGTAGTGGCCGATGAAGTCAGGCAACTGGCTGGCCGCACAAGCAAGGCAACCGAAGAAATCGTTGGGGTAGTTCAGCAAAACCAAAAACTGGCACAGACTGCGGTGGAGAACATGGCGAAAAGCCGACAGGAAGCTGAGCGCGGATTGCAGCTTGCAAGCGAAGCGGCGGCTCGAATCGGTGAGATTCAGGAAGGTGCGCAGCAGGTGGTCAATTCTGTCAGCCAATTCGCACGGCAGCTAAGTTAGCTAATATTGCCGCTTAGCGAGCTAGACATGCTGTTTTGATGTAGCTTTGCAGCGCGGCTATCTGGTTGCGGGCTATGGCGATGCCGTCTCGGAGACGCCAATAATCCCGTTCAGCAGAGTCATCAAGTCGGGGGGCGGCGCCATCACCCAGGCCGGCGGTGCCGGTGGCAATGGGCACGTTGCCGCCACTGGCTGGACAACTGGCTTGGAGCCGCAGCCGGCGACGGCCATCAGCAACATCGCCACGCAGGCGATCGTTCTCGTCGAGCGCATTCTTCATTTCCTCGGTGTGCTTGCGATCCAGCTCGCTGACCGCCTGATGGGCTTCCTGCTGCTTGGCCAGCGCCTCCCGAACTTGCTGAGCGGCAGCATTCGAGATCGCCGTCAGGTCCGTTTGGCGGGCGCTACGCTCGTTCGCGGTCTCGGCCTTCGCCTCCGCTACCTGCCCGGAAAGGCGCCAGCCGTTCAGGGACCAGCCAATGCCAGCCCCCACGGCCAGCAACACGACAGCGGCGACCGCGATCACGGCCGTCCTGTACTGCTCGAGCACGGCCATCACGCCACCCGATCCAGCAGCAGCTGGAAATAGGGCTTCACCACGGCCTTGATCAGGTCATGGCCAGGGTCGTTCGGGTGGACGCCATCACCGCTAGCGCCATCCTTGATCTGGTCTTGCCCGGCAGCGTCCCGGGTGCCGGTGATTGCCGCGGCGAAGCCCTTGATGACGATGCCGCCGGAGACCTTGGTCAGCCAGTTCGCGTTGAAGTCCCTGCGCGCCTGGTCGTTGGCGCCGACGTTGCGGTATCCGGAGCTGACCGGCGTTGCCTCGGGCAGCAGCACGATTGGGCGCAGGCCCGCCGCCTGGAGCGAGGAGAACACACGGCCGAGCGAGGCCTTGAGGCGCCGCATCGCGAGCGCGCTGATACCGGAGCCGGGCGTGACATCGTTCCCAGACCAAGCTGAATAAGTGACGATGGTCGGCCGCACCACGGCGACATGATCGGCCAGGAACCGGCTGTACACGTCCGGGTTCTGGGCGTGCAACGCGGCGTTGAAGTACTCCAGGGGGCGGTCAGGGGTCGACAGCTCGTAGACCGATCGCTGCATGGCGCCATAGCAGCGCACGTCGCCGCCAATCCCCTCTTGGATGCTGTCCCCACAGATCATCACCTGGTGGCCGCGCGCCAGGGTCTGATACTGCACGACCGGCACCACGGCGTAGTCGTCGCCGCCCTTGGTCGCGGCATAGGCGGCCTGGCTGGTGAATGCCCCCTTGTTGGTCACGCCCTGGACGGCCTGGTTGCTGGTGCGCAGCACGCGGGGCGCCTTAGCACCGCGCCAGAAATACTGGTTGTTGCCCGGCATCGAGGCGACGGAGTTCGCCGGGAACTCGATCCGGTAGATGATGAGGGTCCGGCCGTTCGCGACGTCTGTGCGAGCCACGCTGGCCAGCGCCGCAACATCGATGTAGGTGATGCTCGGCCGCTCTTCACCAAGGCGCGCCGGCAGGTCGATGGTGAAGTCGAGCCACTCGTTGTTCTCTGGGGTGATGAAGACCTGGTAGTCGGCTGCCGGTACCGCCGACAGCACGCCGACGCTGACCTTCACGCCCGGGATGGCTGCGTCGTGGATGTTAGGAATGCCCAGGCGCAGCGAGAGGAACTCGGCCTCCAGCTCCATGTTGCCGTTGAAGGTGGTCGTGATGGTGAGCGGCTCGGCGCGCAGCCGCCCGAATAGGCTCTTCGTGAGCACGTTGGTGCCAGTGGTCATGAGGCCGTCGAGGCGATCGCGCTCTTCCAGCTGGTCGAAGAACGGGTCAAGCATGCGCGGCAGACGGCGGGGATAGCTCATGGTCCATTTCCTTGTTGTCGGTGGGTGCAGCAGAGAGGGTCAGGGCAGAACGGCGAGGGCCCGGGCGGTCAGCGCCAGGCGCTCGTCCAGCCCCTTGGTGCCGCCGTTGATCTTCCGGGTGATGGCCAAGGTGTTGCCGGCGTCGGCCAGGTCGTTCAGGCCGTTGACGGACCAGAAGTGCGCGGCGGACATGCAGGCGTTCCAAGGCAGCTCCAGCAGCTCGGGGTGCTGGACCAGATCCAGTGCCAGCGCCGCGCCAGCGTTGACGTAGTTGGCCCGGCCGGTGACCTGCAGCAGGCCCCTGCCCCGGTACTTCCAGCCGTCGCCGGAGGCCTCCGGGCCGTTCCCGTTGCGGTTGGCATAAGCGTTGTTGGCGATCGCTTCCGGCCGGCGCGCCATCCTGGCGGCCAACTCGTTCGGTCTCGGCTCCCGGGCACGTGGATCCACCGCGTAACGGCTGGGCCAGGTGTTGGCCAGGCCCTGGGCGCTGTAGTTGAGGTTCTCCACCAGGCGGGTCAACTCGCCGGACTCGTGACCGCACTGCGCGATGTAGGCAGCAATGCGTTGCGGCTCCCGCTCGATGGCGTAGCGCTGCATCGCGGCGTTCAGCGGGCCGACGAACGCCGCGGCTACCTTCTGGCTGCGCGGAAGGATCGCGACCAGCTGTTGTTCGGTGATAGGCATGGGGTCTCCAGGCACAAAAAAGCCCGCGCGGGGCGGGCTGGTGAACTACCGAGGAATCCTCGGTAGTTGGATCGTCCTCATGATCGTGAGGAATTCGGGTTCGGGCCGGTGTACGCAGGGGCGATTCCGCTTGATCGTGAGGATTCAGCCGGCACCGTAGTGGCTGGCACCGCCGATCCGGACGCCACCCCACATCAGCCAGGCGCGCCAGCGGGCAATGCCGCTCGAGCGCAGGGCGTTGAAGAAGACCCGGTCGGCTGCCGCGCGCGGCAGCGACGCGGTGCGGTAGAGCCAGTCGTGCAGCACCGCTGCGGCATGGCCATAGGCGCCCACCAGCTCGAAGACCACCGGCAGGCGCGGCACGCTGGCGAAGTCGGTCTCGAAATCGACCGGCACCGTCAGGACGCCTTGCTCGGGATCCAGATACGAAAATGGCGCCAGGAGGCGCCATGTCTTGCGGTCGGTCTGCAGTTCGGCCTGCAGCGGCTCAGGGAATCGGTTCATGCGGCAGCCTGGTCGGGAAGAGCCGGTAGCTCGGCCAGGAAGGCCTCCAGGGCCGGTATCTCACGCTCGCCCGCCTTTACCTTGTTCAGCTCTTGGTAGGCATAGGCCCAGACCAGGGAACGCCACGCGCGCATGGCCTTGCCGTCGTCCTGAAACTTAGCCACAGCAGGCTCTTCCGCGTAGCTCACCGCTGTGGCAATCGAGTCGTAGCCTCGCGTCTTGGCGGCGGCGTCCAGATGCCCCTGGATGGCCTGTTCAAAGGTGCCGGTCAGCGCGATCTGCGCCTGCTCCTGCTTGTGCGCCTTGGTGATCAGCTTGCTGGTGTCGATGTTACCCATTGGCAACCTCCGCGTCCGGTGCTGGTGCTGGTGCTGGTGCTGGCAGTTCAACGGCGGGCAGATGGATGTCGATCACCTTCCCGTACTTCTTCCCCTCCAGCGCGGGCGGAAAGGCTTCTGCTTCTGTGGGCGTCGGCCCGATCGGCACCAGCAGGGTAAGGATGATCACCCCCGCGTCGTCACACACTACGTCCGAGGCGAAGTGCGGCGAGTCGACCGCAGCGCGTGGCAGGGTTGACCCCTTCTCCATGAACGAAAAGTCGAACGGCTCGTCGTTGATAGTGATCATCGAGCCCTGGACGAAGACTTGTAGGTCGACTGCACCGAGCCCGGCCGGGCGATAAGGCGCCTGATTAATTGTGAACATTAGAACCACCTGCCTATGGCGACATAGCTCGCCTGACCTTTGAAGCCGTTGGAGGGAGACCAGATGTAGACGCTGCCGGTCTGGGTTGCCGACGGGCCAGCATCCGCGCAGGCCATCCCGTAATAGGAAGCCTGCTGGAACACGCCGAAGAGTAGGTTCGGCACGCCAGCAAAGCCTGCTGCGAAGGTGCCGATGCCGACATAGGCGTGATATCCAGCCGTGCCCGCAGTGGCGCTTACCTGCGTCTGCGTACCCACCGTGCCGATGCAAATTTGGGTGCCGTCCGCCCAACGGATATAGCGGCCATTGGCATTGGTGCCGGTCTCGATGATCGCCCCCGTCGGCACGCCACCCACTTGCCCGACAGCACCAAGGATGTTGCCCTGGTCATACATGGCCCGGGTAACGTTCTGGCCGATCCGCTGGATATAGAAGCCCAGGTCCCCGCCGACCATGCGGCGGTAATAGTCCTGGTTTTCGTTTCCAGCGGCGTGGAAGTCCAGATAGTTGCCAATTTCCAGCACGCCGTCGCCGCTGATATAGGCGACCTTGTCGAACCAGTTGGCCGACGAGCCCTTGTTCAACCCAGCCAGCGCCCGAAGAGCGGCGCCGTCACCTACCGCCACCAGCTGCTGAAACAGGCCGCCGACCGCGGTATGCACGGGCTTACCATCGCCATCCGTGAACAGGACCTTGTACGACGCATTAGTCCAGCTCTTATAGAGCTCTGTCAGCATTCTTCGGGTTTTTGCCCAGGCCGTTGTCGCAGGCTCACCGGTCTTTCCGTTGGGCTGCGCCGTTTCCAGATCGATATTTTCGTATGCCATCCGGCACCTCAGTAGTTGGTGACATCGATGATCATCATCACGCCGTAGGCCGATCCGGCCTGCCATTGCGCGCCGGTGTCAGACTGGGTCTGGTTCGTGTAGATGTTCTTAAAGGACTTGACCAAGTCCGCGCCGGACCGGGTGAAGCACCAGGTATCGGAGGTGTCCAGGAACCGATAGGGCGCGCCGACCTGTCCCCCAGGGGGGTTCAGCAGATGGCGGTTGTTAAACGGAGACTGAGCGCAGACTAGGGCATAGACCCGGCCGTCGACCATGCCCGCCGCCAAGGTCTCGTTGACGGCGGTAGTCAGCTGCAGAAAGGCGGTCACCCGCATGTACTGCAGGTTGCTGTCGAAGGTCAGCAGACCGTCGCCATTCCACATCTGCAAGATGCCCCCAGCGGAACCCACTGAAGAGGGAATCATGAAGACGTAGTAGTCCAGCACCCGCCCGGCGTAGTTCTTGTCGAAGTAGACGGTCCAGGTGAAGGTCGAACCGTTCACTTCAGTGAACATGTGGGTTATGGGTATGTCGTTCAGGCCAAGCGCCAGGATGGGGAAAGCCCCCCCAGGGAGCGCCAGCGAGAACTTCATCATCGACGTGGCAATCATCGAAAACGACTCTTGCGGCGTAAGCGTTATCTTCCCGCGCCTGGCCACGCACCCGTTGCTGTAGTCGTCCCCGATCAGAACCGTGTTGGCATCGTTCAGGATCTCAATGAAGGCCATCAGTACGTCCCGTAGGTCATGTAGCAGGGGATGCCTGGCTTGTCCCAGCTGAGCGTCGTGCCGTTCTGAGTGACCCTCGGGTAGCGCCCAAGCGTGTTGGCGCCCACCTGCGGGTTAAAGACGTAGAACAATGCCCCTCGACCGAGACCCGGCACGTTCATGGAGCCGGCCTCGGTGATCATGATCGTGCCGAGGATGGTGGTGATCCGGCTGGAAAGGTTGAGCTGCAGGCTGCCATCGGCGTTGTACAGTTCGAAAATCAAAGTGAGATCCTCAGCCGCAAGCGGCCATTGCCGTCGTACCACAGGCTCGACGAGTTACTCTCCTCCCGCCTGGCGTTGCCGGTCACACCTCGCATCGCAAAGCTGCCTGCCGCGAAGTTGAATTCCAGCAACGGCTGGTTGTTACTGTTCACCGCATTGGAGCGCAGCGTCGCCGTCAGCAGTAGTTCGGTGATGGTTGCCTGCTTGATGAACGCTTTGTTCATCACCACCACGCCGTTCTCGATCACGAACGGCAGGCTAATGCCCGCCTGGTCGGTCCCGTTGAGCACACCGAAGCGATCGGCCTGCACCAGAAATTGGCTGGTGACCTGGCCTCCGCTGTAGTCCAGACCCAGTGCGAAGCCGGCGACATAGCGGAGGCCGTTGGCCGTGATCGCCACCTGGGTAACGACGCTGGCGTTGGCTTTGCCATTAAGGTCCGCCACAGCCTTGGAGACGGTCGAGACCTGGGCGGACAGCTCGCCGATGCCATCGCCGACCTTGGCTTCGAGCGAGTTGGTGCGTGTTGCCAAAGCCGTCAGTGCGGTGGTTTTAGCTGCGAGCTCGTCATAGATCGCCGCCACGCTTCGGCCGGTTTTCGCTTCCAACTGATCAGTCCGAAGGGCCAGGGCTGCGTCGGCAGCCGCCAGCACACTCTGGATCGACAGCGTGCCAGCGTAGGAGCCCAGATCACCGGTATAGGTGTAGTCGTCACCGGTGTAATCGGGGGTGAAGGTGGCCACCAGTTGGTTGACCGTCTTCACCGAGGACTCCACGTCAGTGACGCGCTTTTCCACAGTGCTAAGCCGGCTGGCCATTGCCTGAGCCGTCTGCAGCAGATCGCCAACGTTGGCCCAGTAGGTGGCATTCGGCGGCCCGTTGCTGCCATCGGCCTTGGCCGGCACGTCCTTCAGCGCCTGCCAGAGCTTGTTGTCCGCGCGCACGATGTCGCCTGCCTTGTTGGCCACCGTTGGGTCGTACTCCAGCGTGTTACGGATCTTGCTGATCTGGTCCTGCAGGTCTGGAATCTTGTCGATGGTGTCCAGCAGGTCCTTACCCAACTCGGAATCGGTGATCTTCCCCTTCAGGTACTCGAGGATGATGTCTGCTTCCGGGCTGGCCTGGCCGCGAGTCCAACTGGACCAATCGCCCACGTTGCCGATGCCGTCGATCAGCCTACCGCGGAAGAACTGCTCCGCGCCGGGGCCCAGGCCGTTGAGGGTGTAGGTGTTGGTGGGATAGCCGAACAGTCCCATGCTCTGAGCAGCATTGCCCTGGGCATTGTTGGCCTGCTGAATCTCGGTATAGGCCGTGTCCTCAGCGTCCTCCTTCGGGAATGCCCAGTCCAGGCGGATCGTCATGGGGCCCGATGTGGTCTTGAGCGAGGCCAGCGCCGGCGGCTTGCCCACCTTGCCGGTCAGCGCGGTCGGATCGCTGTAGGCCCAGGTCGAAGCGGCGTTCAGCGCATTGATGGCCGCCACCCGCACCAGGTAGGTGCCGGCGAAGATTCCGCGGACCTCGATGCTGGTTGTGTAGCAGCGCCCGGCGTAGACCCAGTCATTGCTATCACGCCGCCACCAGACGTCGTAGGAGACGGCGTTCTCCGGTACGACCCAGGTGGCGCGCAGGGTGCTGACCGACAGTCCCTGCTCTACCGCGTCGAAGCTCGACAGCTGGATACCGGTCGGCGGCGCCTGCACGCTGGTGGGAATAACGGTCACCGGCAGGGTGACGATCTGGGCGCCGCTGTCGATGGCAGCATACTTGCCGGCGACGTGCTTCACCGCGGTGATGGTGTAGCGCAGGTCAGCCTGGCCGAAGTCTTCCGCGACCGACAGCACTCGGAAGGTCTGCGGCACCAGGGTCGTGGTCTCGATGGCGAAGACGGACTGCGCGATGGGCGCGGTGCTGAAGGCCTGGGTGACGGTTACCACGCGGTCGGCATAGGCCTTGACCTTGCGCGTCTCGGCCACGCCAGTGGGCAGGATCACCACTAGGGTATCGCCTGCCGCCACAGTGGCGTCGCTGTCGAGGGTCACGGTGGTGGTGGTGGACGCAGAGATCCGACCGCCGATGCGTCGCCCTGCCCTCGCCTCGTCCGCTACCCGGATGATCTGCCCCGGGCGCGCGATGGTACCGTCCAGACCGACGGAGAAGGTGACGGTCTCGTTCTCCAGGCGGTTGGTCAGCAGGGTGTAGTGCCCCAGGCGCTGGGCCTGTCCCTGGGAGGTGCAGCCGAACGCCGTCAGCTCGGTCTGCTGCACGCCATAGCGCGCCAGTCCCTTCTGATCGCTGACGTACTCGACCTTCTTCTCGTAGAAGTTGGCTGGATCGTTCCAGCTCACCAAGGCAACGGTAAAGCGGGTGCTCTTGGCGCTGCCGGCATAGGTGAAGGCGCCATCGATGACGTTCGCCTGGTTGTAGGTGTAAACCGGGTCGCTCGGCATGTCGGCCACAGCCATGACGCTGCCGGCGGCCCAATAGGCCATGCCGCGGAAGACCGACGCCAGGTCCTGTAGCACCTGCAGGGCCTCAGCACGGGTTTGCAGGTAGACATTGCAGGCGAAGCGCGGCTCCTTGCCACCCTTCCCGTCGTCGACCATCTCATCGCAGTAGCGGGCGATCTGATACAGGCCCCAGCGATCCACCTGCGCGGCGGTGATCAGCGCGCCCAGGCCATAGCGGTCGTTCAGCAGCAGGTCGTAGTAGATCCAGGCCGGGTTGTCGGTCCAGGCCAGCTTAAAGGTGCCGTCCCAGGTCCCAGCATAGTTGCGCGCTTCTGGGCTGTAGTTGCTGGGTACCCGGATTAACCGGCCTTTAGCATGAAACGCGCGCGACGGGATGCTGGAGAACTGCGAGGCGTCGACGGTGATACCCACCACGGCGGAGTATGGATAGCGCAGCTTGGCGTCGATGATCTCGGTGTAGGAGGCAATGCTAGTCCGGCTCTGGATGCTCGAACTGGTCGAGTCCGCAGTGACGCGGCGCACGCGAATACGCCAACCAGTCTTGGCGGCCGGCAGCTCAATGCGATGACTACGCTCGTAGGTCGTGGTGGTCTTGCCGTTGAAGGAACTGGCCAGCACCTCGATATAGGCGCCCGAGTCGGTGGCCACGTCAATGGCGTACTGGACCTCATAGCCGTTGATGTTGCCCTTGCTGTCGGTGTTTGACAGGACGGGAACCTGCAGGCGCACCCGAACCGCCGACAGATCCAAGTTGCTGATGGATTGCACCCAGGCCTGACTGGCTTTGAGCTCCACGCCCACAGCGGTCTCGCTCTCGACCGACGGGAAGCCCGGGACATAGTCCTGATCGGCCTCGCCGGTGCGGGTGGCCACCGTGACGTTCGAGAAGTTGATCGAGCCGTCGGCGTTAGCCAGCGGGGTCTTGTCGAGGAAGATCGACTGGTTGCCGTTGACCAGGCCGACGATGGGGCCCTCGCTAATCCCGTCCAGGACCTTGGCATAGGCGATGCTGATCAGGCTGTCGGGCGTCTCGGTCGGCGATTTGGCGCTCTCGCTGCCGCCCTTGGCGCCAGAGATCGGGTGATGCTTGCCCATGCATTTACTCCAGGCATAAAAAAACCCGCCGGGGCGGGTTCTTCGTATCAATTCGGACTATAGACAGCCGGTAACACCAGGCTGCAATTTCTTGGATATCCAAGAGTTACTTACGCGGAAGTAGCTCACGGTAGTGGCTTCGCCTATGCGATCCACATCCGCAAAGTAGTCACCGTTCAGCGCTACGACGGTCATTCCCGCCTGCCTCCCGGGCTGCAGGGACGCCTGGGCTGGGGCTCCAGAAAGACGGGTATCCTGCCAAGCGAAGAGAATGCACTTCGCTACTTCATCGACAGGTTTTGAGGAGGTGTACCTCTGCGCCGGACCTTCGGACCGGATGGATGTCATGGATTGCGCGCAACCCGCCAAAAGCGATACCGCAGCGATAACCATGAGACTCTTTTTCACCTTCCCCCCTTGCCCATCTATGTCATGCCTTGTCTTCGGCGTAGATCCCGGCGCTTAGGACCGCACTACCTACGATCATTGTCCCGTAGAGCAACGGTACCGGATTTCCTTGAGCCTGGGTATTCACCGGGCCGCCGAAGGAATAGCTGGGCTTGTTGTCCGCGCTGTCGTGAGCGTCCAAGCCAGTTGCCGTTTTGGTGAGCATCTGGCTAACGCCTGAAAGGGCCATAGAGATGCCCACCGCCCCTACTGCGCCCCAGACAGCACCGCCAGCAGTCCCGAATAGAGCCCCCGAGCCAGTAGCAGCCAGGCCGCCGGAAAAGTATGAGGCCACGGCAATGATCGCTATCCCGATGACCGTTTGCAGCCCTCCAGATCGCTTGCTGCCTTCGATGATCGGCGCGATGCGGATCTCAGCGCGGCCCGGGGGATGCCCGAGCTCCTCCTGGCCAATGTTGCGGCGACCATGGAACACGGCGAACACCAGGCCTCGATCGCGGGCGCTGTAGAAGAACTCTTCGAACCCGGGCAGTTGGACGGATAAGGCGCGCACGGCCTCGGCTGCACTGTTCACCACCATGCGATGGACCCGGCCGAACCGGGCACCGAGGACGCCATAGAGGCGGATCACGCGAATGCGCTCGCTCATTTCGTCATGTCCTTGTGTCGTAGCGTCAGGCGGTGGGCCTCAGCCCAGAACCCGCCATAGACATCACGCCGGCTGTCTCGCCCATAGAGGTGGTGCAGGATCGAGCCCGGCGCGGGATAGTGCTCCGGCTCGGTCTTGAGACGGCCGTCAGCCAGGTAGATGCCGGCATGGTTCGGTACCGGCGCCCACACCTGCATGACGATCACATCGCCCTGCTGCAGGTCGTCCACCGGCGAGAAACCGGCTTCGGCGTAGTGCTCCAGGTAGAGATCCTGGCCCTTGTTCCACCACTCATCATGGCGCTCGAACTGCTGAAGTTGGATACCCAGCTCGCGATCGTAGTAATCGACCAGCAACTGATAGCAGTCCAGCACGCCGTGGGCGAAGGGACGGCCGATCAGGGGTGCCTGGTACCCGGCCGGTTCAATGCTCACTAGCTCGCCGGCAATCACCTGGCCGTCGTCCTGCCGGCGCACCTCGAGGATATGCCAGGGCAGGCCCGAGGCTTCGCAAGCGACCCGGTCAGCCTCGCTCGGCTGCGGCGAGTAGTCGGGGTGGCTGTGCACCACCGCAAGGACCTTGCCACGGTCTTCGGCGTCGGCATAGGCCTCGGCTAAGATCCGGAAGTGCTCGCTGGGCGTCGTGGCCGTGTTCTCGCAAGCCAGATACACCTGGGCGCCCTGCTCCCGCACGATCAGCCCGCAGGCCTCCCGCGGATAGGCCGCCAGCGCCTGGTTCTCGATAGCAGCACGCACCGCCTTGGTGATCCGCATCAACCTACCCTCCCCGCCGTCGGGAATGACCCGTAGCGCAATTGCCCGTTCTCGCCGAAGCGCAGCTTGCAGCCCTTGAGCGTGCCGCTGCAGCGATCCTGGGCGGCGTCCGTCGTGATGATGTCGTCCTCGGTGGCCACGGGCCCGCCGGTGTACCCGCAGTACGGGCCGCGGTACCCGCCGGTGCTCAGCCATTGGCAGCAGTTGGCGACGATCTGCCGACCCGGCAGCTGCTTGTTGTTCAGGTTGATCGGCGAGGACAGGGCGAACTCGACCTCGGTCTTGCTCTCGCCGGTCTTCTGCTCGACGTACCAGATGTCGGCCGGAAATTCCTCGTCCGGGTCGGCCTCAGCATTGCCCTCGGCGAAGTTGCGCGAATCGAGGTAACGGCCCAGGGTGCGGCGGCGTGTGAGCTTGGCGCCCACCAGGTCCTCGAAGCCGAGGCACAGAGCGCTGATGAAGCCCGTCACGTTGCCCACCAGCAGCTTGGGTTGCGGCTGCTGGGCATCGCCCGTCATCTGAAAGCCATCCGCCTGGATCGGCCAGGGCGTGTACTCCAGCCCCTGCCACCAGATGCTCCCGGTCTTCTGGTAGCCGTGGAAGAGGTACAGCTCGGCGCCGATCGCGGTCGCATCTAGCTCGAACAACTCCACCAGCGCCCCAGGCTCCAGGGTCTGGATGTCGGCATTGATGCCCATGGTATTCCTCAGGGTTGGAAGGATTGCTCGAAGGTAGCGGTCAGGGTGTAGCGCCCGGCGCCATGCGCGGTGACGCCGTACTCAGCACAGGTGAACAGCGACTGAGCACCTAGCGGCGGGGTCCAAAAGAACGACTGGGATCCCTTCCGGGCACGCAGGAATGCCAGGATCGGCGCTACATAGGCCTCGGAACCGCGGAAGGTCAGCGGCCAACTCTGCGACTCCGCATTCAGCCCGTCGGCCACCTGCTGCTTGTAGCCGTCGCCGAATTGAGCGGCCCGGGTCCGAAATTTTCCCGTTCCCTGAGGCTCAATCAGTGGCGACCAAGTGAAGGTCTCGGTCATGAATCATCGCCTCCCGTTGATGGCTTGCCTGATGTTTCCTTGCGAGCTCAGAGAGCGAGTCTCCATCTCGCGATATTTGGCTTCAGCGATACGGCCCATCTCCTGGCCGAACTGCTGCAGACCAGCCGTATCAGAAGACACCTGAGCGCCCCCGTTGCTGTCGATGTTGATCTCTACCGAGACAGGGGCTGAGGCAGTGGGCAACTGTCCGCTGCTGCCACCGTTCAGCGCTCGCACTCCTAGCGAACCATCGGCGGCCCGGGTAAGCGGCATAATGGCTTCCGGACCGGCCTCTCCGAACACACCGGCGCCCTTGGCGAAGGCGAACAGCTTCGGGGTGCTGTGCACCTGGTTGCTGTAGGCCGAAAGGCTCGGGCTGTCGTAGACGCCGCCCTTGGCGTTGTAGGTGAGGCCCTGTGAGGCGCTCCCCAGCCCGTAATCGAATCCGGATGACGCCGATGCCGCGCCAGCGCTAGCTGTGGAAGTGGCAACCGAGCCAAAGAGACTCGTCCAGACATTGGAAGCTGCGGCCTGCAGCGCCATTTTCGCGATCATCTTGGAAAAGCTGACCGCTACATCAGCGAAACTCGCCTTCGATCCGGATGCCCACTCCACCGCGGCATCAGTCATGCCGTCGTAAAGCGAGGTGAAAGCCGATTTTGCTTGACCGGCGACGTTCCTAGCATTGAGCAGGTAGTTCGCCCAAGCGTCGCTCGCCCCGTTTGTCCAATCGCCATTCTGGCGATCTAGCTCGGCGTAATAGTCTCGGGACTGCTTGAGCGCCTTCTCCTGCCCAGTTCGGATCTTCGCGGCCGCTTCGTTGTACTGGTCTGATCCCAGCAGGTCCTTGGGAGTGGCCTTGTCCAGCTGCTCCTGGTACCGCTGGAACTCGCGATAGATCGACTTCTGCTGGTTCAGGCGCTCCCGGTACTGGTCACCCATGCCGGCGCCGTCAAGCTGCCGGTCATACTGCTCCGCCAGCGAAGCCAAGGAGCTGGCAATAGAGATGTCCAACTGGGCCGCACGCTCGATGAGCTTTTGTAGCTCCTTCTTGCGCTCGACTTCAATTTCGATCGCGGCATTCTTCTGCAGCTGCGCTTTGATCTGCTCTTGGCTGGCCACCAAGCTTTTCTGGTCGGCCGTGAGAGTCTTCTTCTCCTTCAGGTCGGCAATCTGCTGCTCGAACTCAGCCAGCTGGCGCTGTGCGGGGCCCATTTTCTTGGTGACGTTGAGCTGTGCTTCCAAAGCCGCCTGCTGCTGTTTGGCAGCCATGAGAAGCCGGGTAGCCTCATCGTCCCGATAGGCCTTGGTCTTGGGCGTCTTCGGCGTCTTCTCTTTGTACTTCTCGCGCTCCTGATCCTTGAGTTTCTCCAGGTCAGCGTCGCTGATGATGAAGCCCTGGGCGCGGGCGCTCGCTACTCGCTTGTCGATCTTGCCGAGCACGTCAGCAAGCTTGTCACCTTTGCTTTTCGTGCTGTCCATCTGGCCTTTCAGCCAGTCGAAGTCACCCTGCGCAGCCTTGAAATTCTGCGCTCCGAACATCTGCTCACGGGCAGCTTTGGTGTCGTCGACCTCTTTCTGCAGGACATTTTTCCACTCGGCAGCGTCAGCCTGGCCATCGTCCGAGAAGTCCATCGGGTTCGGATCGTCGCCCAGCATCAGAGGGGCGTTTTTGGCATTTGCGACGAGGCTCAAGCGTTCCTGGAGCTTGGATAGCTTCTGGATCAACGTATCTTCGCGCCCAATATCCAGCGCAGCGTCCCAAGCCTCTTTGGCGCGCTCAGCAACCGATTTCCAGGCGCTTTCGATGTAGCCCAGGTTTTCGACCAGCTCCTTCCCGCGGCTTTCTGTCGCCTGGGACAAGGTATCCCAGGCGAGGGCCTGCGCGCCGGTCATGTCGCCCTCATCCTGCAGCGCCTTGATCTGCTGGTAGGTAGACGCCGTTAGAAAGTTGTAGCTCTCGTTCAGCTTGGCAATGGCCTTCGTGGGGTCTTCGGCAATCGCTGCGAACTCGGCAACTGTGTCCTCGATAGCTTTCCCGGTGGCCTTGTTCATGGTCACGGCCGCACGAGCAATCTGCTCGAACTGGTCGGCGGGGATTTTTCCCGTAGCGGCCAGTTTCGCCAGCGCGTCAGCTGCCTGGCCAGTGGTGCCCACAGTGGAGGCGACCGACTTCGCCATACCCGCCATTTGTGAGGTGGTCAGGCCGGCCGCATTGCCCGTGGTAATGAGCGCCTGGCGAAACGCATCCTGCTCCTGGGATCCCTGGTGGTATGCCAGTGCCAACACACCTGCGGCAGCAGCAGCGGCAGTGAAGGGGTTGATGATGCCCGCGACGTAACCGCCCAGGGCTTTCGCTGCTGGCCCGATGCCGCCGAACATATCCTTCAGCTGGCCGCCTTGCTGCAGTAGCACTGTCAGCGGCGCCTGGCCGCCCTGCAGACTGACCACGATGTCGGTGAACTGAGCGGGAACGCCACGCAGCGCCGCGGCCTGGGCCTTGGCGCTCATAGTGTATTTTTCGTTTGCGTCGGTGGCCTTTGTCAGCCCGTCGCGCATGGCATTGAGCTTACCCAGGTACTCGGCATAGTCGTCGGTCGGTATGCGGTTGGCCTTGCGGTGGGCAGCCAGCTGCTGCTCCATCTTGTCCAGCTCGCCCAGGCGCCCCACCACCGGGTCGCCGGCCGGCGAAGGACTCCCCATGCCCGAAGTATCTGAGTTCCTCGACGGCCAGGAGCTGGCCACCATGATCGGCCGGAAGCAGGCCCGCGGCCAGCGTGCATGGCTCGACTCCCACGGCTGGCGCTACAAGATCAATGCCGCAGGCCGGCCCGTCGTTGGCCGCGTCTATGCCCGGCTGAAGCTGGCCGGCGTCAAACCGAACGCTGCGAATGCCGCGGTTGAGACCTGGGCCCTGGATCTATCGAAAGTGAGTTGACATGCGTCCGAAGAAAGCAGGGAACCGCGCCCTACCACCGCGGATGGTGAAGCGCGAACGGACACTGAAGTCCGGAAAGATCTGGATTGGCTACTACTACAACGGCCGGGACGAGCAGGGAAACCGCAAGGAGATCCCGCTCGGCTCCGACCTGGACGAAGCCCGGGTTGAGTGGGCTCGCCTGGAGCGCCAGACGCAGCCGAAGCTGATGCGGCTGATGGGCGCCGTCTTCGATCGGTACGAACGGGAAATCATTCCAGCGAAATCGCCGCGGACCCAGCACGACAACCGCGCCGAGATGAAGCAACTGCGTAAGGCCTTCGACCAGGCCCCCATCGACGCTATCACGCCCCAGGTCGTCGCCCAGTACCGGGATGCCAGGACGGCGAAGACCCGGGGCAACCGCGAGATCGCCCTGCTCTCTCACGTCTGGAACATCGCGAGGGAATGGGGCCTCACGGAAAAAGAGAACCCCTGCACCAGGGTCCGCCGGAACAAGGAGAAGGTCCGCGACTACTACGCTGGCGAGCAGGTGTGGGCCGCCGTATACCAGACGGCTCCGCCTGAGCTGCGGGATGCCATGGACCTGGCCTATCTGACCGGCCAGCGCCCAGCCGACACGATCAAGATGGCGACCACCGATATCGCTGGCGGCTACCTGCTCGTAGGTCAGAACAAGACAGACAAGCGGCTCCGGATCCGCCTGCGAGATGGTGAGGCGGCGACAGGCCTGGGAGTGTTCTTGGAAGGATTGATGGAGCGGCGCGCCATGGCGGGGATCCGGACCTCGACGCTGATCACCAACGCGACTGGCTTGCGCATGAGTGCGGCGATGCTGAGGAACCGATGGGATGAGGCGCGAGAGGCAGCTGCGAAGGCAGCCGAGGAGAAAGGCGACGTCCCGCTGGCCGGTCAGATCCGGCAATTCCAATTCAGGGACATCCGACCGAAAGCGGCGACAGAGATCGAGGACCTTGGCCATGCCAGCAAGCTGTTGGGGCACACCAAGGAGGCCATCACCCAGCGAGTCTATCGGCGCCTGGGCGAGGTCGTCGCACCGACCAAATGACAGCGGGTTGCGGAAACCAGGTCGAAAGTTGCGGAAACTAAGCTTTTCCCGGCCCAAATGAAAAACCCCGTAGACCTATGATCTACGGGGCTCTCAATAGTGGAGGCCGAGGTCGGAATCGAACCGGCGTACA
>NZ_WHOV01000176.1:0-1770 GCF_009765395.1 Pseudomonas sp. BAV 4579
GTTGATGCCGGCGACGATGCGGCGGAAATCGCCCTGGTGGGCACTGGCATCGGCACGGGTGTCGAGACGCCCGGCCATGGCCGCCTGGCTCAGCTGGTTGGCGTCTTCGACCAGGCGCTGGATGTTGCCGCGGACCTGTTCGAGGTTGTCGTTGATCACCGCCTTCTGCCCGGGGAAGCGCTCCAGCGCCACCGACAGATCGCCTTCGCCGAAGCTCTTGACGCAGGCCATGGCCTTGGCGGAATCGCTCAGGTGGCCGGCGACCATGCCGTTGACCCCCTCGGCCATGTTGCGATAGGCGCCCTGGAAGCGCTCGGCCGGAATGCGCACCACGGTTTCGCCGCGGTCGTGGGCAGCCGACATGCTGCTCATTTCGCTGATCAGGCCACGCAGGGTGGTGACCATGTTCTGCATGGCCGCCATCAGGCTGGTCTTGTCGTCGCCGCGCAGCTTGATGTCGTCAGGCAGATCGCCGGCGGCAACGCGACCGGCCAGGGTCGCCACGGCCGCGGGCTCACCACCCAGCTGACGCAGCAGATTGCGGGTGATGAAGAAGCCCAGCAGGGCCACCGCCAGCAGGGTCGCCAGGGCAATGCCCAGGGCCAGCCAGGTGGCCTCGACCTTGGTCTTCTGGGCGACCTGCACGCCTTGCAGCGCGAGCGTCTGGTTGTAGCTGACGTGCTCGTCGAAGGCCTTGTTGATCGCCAGCATCACGTCGGTGCGGCTGCGCATCAGGGCCTGGGCATCCTCGTTGCGATTCTGCCGCGACAGGGCGACGACCTGGTCGCCGAGGCTGAACAGCGCCGTGAAGGCGGCGCGATCGGCGGCCAGCAGCCCACGGTCGCGGTCGTCCGAGACCAGCGTCTCGTACTTGCCGAGATTCTGGCCGATACGCTCCTTGGCCGCGGCCAGGTCCTGCTCGACGGCGGTCATGGTTTCAGCGCTGGTCGACAGCACGTGGCGATAGATGCCCACCACATAGTCGGAGCGGCTGTCGTTGACTTCGCCGAGCGCCTTGAGGCCGGGAACGGTGTTGTCGTTGCCGTAGTTGGCCGCCTGGAACACCTGGTCGATTTCGTATTGCCCGGTGCCGGCCAGCACCAGGATGCCCAATAACGCGGACAGCACCAGCAGCAGCATTTTCTTGATGACGGTCATGTCGAAGGTCTCAAAAAGGCCACCTGCAGGTGGCCGTTGGATAGGGGTCAGGATTCGAAGGAGACGTAGCCGTCCGGCACGCCCGAGGTACCCGTACGCAAGGCCTTGCCCGGGACCTGCATGGCCCTGGGCCGCGAGGCCTCCAGCGCGCGCTCCAGGTCCTGTACCACCCGGCCTTCGCCGGTATTGAAGAAGCCCATCAGGCGTTGCAGCTGCTCGGCCTGGGTACTCATTTCCTCGGCGGTGGCAGCCAGTTCCTCGGACGCCGAGGCGTTCTGCTGGGTGATCTGGCTCAGTTGCAGCATGGCGCCGTTGATCTGGCTCACCCCACTGCTCTGCTCTTCGCTGGCCGAGGCGATTTCCTGCACCAGGTCGGAGGTCTTGCTGATGGATGGCACCATCTGCTCCAGCAGGGTGCCGGCGCGTTCGGCCAGGGCCACGCTGCTCTTGGCCACGGTGCCGATTTCCTGGGCGGCGACCTGGCTGCGTTCGGCCAGCTTGCGTACCTCGGCAGCCACCACGGCAAAGCCCTTGCCGTGCTCGCCGGCACGGGCGGCTTCGATGGCGGCGTTGAGCGCCAGCAGGTTGGTCTGGTAGGCGATGTCGTCGACG
>NZ_WHOV01000177.1:0-338 GCF_009765395.1 Pseudomonas sp. BAV 4579
CCATGAAAAGTTGGGCGATGAGTCGCTGGTTGTTGGCTATTGGCCTGCTACTGAACCTGGCAGGTTGTCAGTCTGACGCCGCGAACAAGCTGCCCTATGACACCTGGTACCTGGGCTTTCTGGCACCCAACTACATGGAGGTCTGGCTGGAGCAAGCCAACATTGGCGACAACAGTGGGCGTATCTTTCCCAATGCCATGGGGGGAGTGGTCGCCATGGGGCAACCGGCTAGCCTATCGGCTACCGCCAAGGGCTGGCCCAGGCGAATCGGCTCAGGCAAAGGCCGTACTCTGACCGGCCTGGATCTGCCCTATGTCGTATCCCTACGCTGGCAATCC
>NZ_WHOV01000018.1:0-42484 GCF_009765395.1 Pseudomonas sp. BAV 4579
TGGCCTGCATTGATCGCTGTTGGCGCGTCGACTTTTCAGACAAACCCTAGCACCATAGTCCCTTTTCCAACGCCTTCGCTCCGAGCGCGCCAGCCCGACTTCCAGCCAGATACACCGGAAGCCGAAGCTGAGTTGCATATTTCAGTGCTGAACGATCTGCTAGATCAGTTGGCGTCTGAGTCGGTAGAGAACGGAGAACTTCGTCAGCAACTGCTTGCGTCGATGATGCGAGAGTTGCTTAACGATGTTGTCGTGCTCTACCGCCGAGCTCTGACAGAAGCAAGACACTAGCAACAGCCTCAGGTGAAGACGTTGCACCTGTTGGGCGTTTAGGACTGACAGGTGCGCTCGTCTTACCCACCAGAGACGATCAATTCAGCGTTGCGTTTGTGCTCATGTCGCCGGGTCTGCTCCAGCCGTTGAGCAACCAGGTAAGCCTGGAGGGTAGAGCCATCTTCTCAAGTACTTTGCACACAGCCGGCGAAGTGGCTTGTCGGTTGCAACTAGGTGCATCGAGCGTTAGATTTTGGCTGTCGTGGTCAATCCCACGACCGGGCGTCAGAACCCGTTAAACCAGGGCGCGGCAGCGTCATAGCCAGGCGAATATGGGTCGTTTGATCCGTTCCGCTTTTCTATGGCAGGCCGTGCGGGGCAGGCTATTGCCTGGCCGGTTCCCTTGGTTTCCGGTTTCTGACCCCCGTACGGTCTGCCACCACTTCTGTGTCAGAACGGATGGTGGCAGCTCCTTAATCAAACCAGGGAGCATAAGTAGAATGCCTCGTCCTCCTTTTAAGCCCGGGCTCCGCCTGGCTTATCCGATTGTCTGTTTCACCTCCTGTACGGAGGTGCGCTATGACTAGTCGCACCAACACCATTGTTCCTTTTCCAACGCCTTCGCTTCGAGCTCGCCAGCCCGACTTCCAGCCAGATACGTCGGAAGCCGAAGCTGAGCTGCATGTTTCAGTGCTGAACGATCTGCTGGATCAATTGGCGTCTGAGTCGGTAGAGAACGGAGAACTTCGCCAGCAATTGCTCGCGTCGATGATGCGCGAGCTGCTTGACGACGTTGTCGTGCTTTATCGACGAGCCCTGACGGAAGCTCGACAACCCTCTTAAGCGATGACGCTGCACCTGTCAGATAAGGTAGAGCTGGCAGGTGCGCTACTGTCTTTGCTAAGAAGACTAGTTAATACCTGCTAGCGCTTTAGTAGAAAGCCGGCGGCCTGAAGTTGCTTCACTCAGCGAAAGATCAACGACTGGTGAGCTGCGCCACCTGTGCGAGCACCGTCGCCGACCGCGATCGCCACGTTATCGGCAGCTACTGCCGCATCTCCACAGGCGAATACGCCTGCCACGCTGGTTTCTCGCATCTGGTCTACGGTAAGGAAGTCGCCCAAAGGACCGCTTTCAACGTCAAGGCCCAGCTGCTTGATCAGGGGGTTGTTCAGATGCGTGCGTGGTTGGACGAACAGTCCTGCAAGCGTAATCACACGACCACTGGCCAGTGTCACTTCCAACCGCTCCCCGCCAATAAAAACAACCGGCTCCTGCACGAGCGAAACGCCACGCTGTGCAAGCTTTCCGCTCTGTTCCGCATCAGGCTCAAAGGCGCCGTTGAGGAACAAGGTTGTTGGTCCCCAATCAGGCAACATCAGGGCCTGATGGGTAGCCAGTGGCGAGCTGGCCAGAACACCGATTTTTCCTCTGTCGAGCTCATACCCATGGCAGTAAGGGCAGTGGAAGACCTGTCGGCCCCAACGCTCAGCCAAGCCAGGAATATCTGGCAGCTCATCGGTGACGCCGGAAGCCAGAATCAGCCGACGGGCATTGAAGGTGAGGCCATCGCTTGTAGCGATAGAGATCACATCGGCCTGTTTCTCTGCTGCAACCGCAGACGCGTCATGCCAGGTGACGGATGGGTAGGCGAGTAGTTGCCGACGCGCTTGGTCAGCAATTGCATCTGGGCTGATGCCGTCTTGCCCCAAGAATCCGTGAGACGTGGCAGCGAATCGATTACGCCGTTGCGCAGCATCAATCACCAATACAGAGCGGCGCGCCCTAGCCAGCTGCATGGCAGCGGACACGCCGGCGTAGCTGCCACCCACAACGATCACATCATAGATCATGGAGTTTCCCTCATAAATTTCAGGAAACAACATAAGTTACATGACGGGCTAAAGTCTAGGTCTTGTAACTTTTCCTGTGTCAAGAGATGCTGGCCGGCTTGAATGAGGTTTTTGAGCTATGAGAAATGACACGCGCCTATCGCGGATGCTGCATACGCTGATTCACATGGCTCGCCATGAGCAACCTGCGACGTCTGACACCTTGGCGCAGATGCTAAGTACCAACCCGGTGGTGGTGCGCAGAACGATGGCGCTGCTCAAGGAACAGGGGTACGTTCGCTCTGAAAAGGGTCACCGGGGAGGGTGGATGCTGGCAAAGCCCCTTGCAGAGATCACACTGCTAAATATCCACCAGGCGCTCGGATCGTCGTCGATTTTCGCCATAGGTTTAGCGACCGATCATCCTGAATGTCTGGTCGAGCGAGCCGTAAACAATGCGCTGACCGAGGCGTTCGATGCCGCGCAGGCTTTGCTGCTGACGCGCCTGCAAAGTATCACGCTGCAGCAGCTGGCAGATGAGTTTGAACGAGATGTTCGACGGCACAAAACCGATAATTAGTAGCATGCATACCTGCTAAGCGATAGATACTCAGGAAGCATTATCGAGGTTAACTGGCCCCTAGCGTTCACAATCCTGATGTTCGCCAGTTGTACTTAAGCTCATCAGTAAAACAGCCTTTTCAGCGAAAATTGGCCACGATACTGGATTTGTCTTTAGGGCTTATAGCGGGATATGCCGCTGAGTAGAAATAGATTGATCACTTTCGCCAGTGGCGTGGTTAGTAGCTAAGATTGCGCTACTAAAGATAAATTTGTGGCTGGCAGTGACTGCCAGCTTGCCATTGCTAATTATTGGTTGTGCACAGTTAACAATCTGTGAGGAAAGCCCTAGAAAAGCTAGGCTATTTATCGATTTTGATAGGGGATTGATTATCGAGATGCGATGTTCTAGTTGATTTATAAATAAAGGATAGATGAGTTTTGCTATATGTTTATAAGTTTTTGAAGAGTCACAAGAGTTGCACTTTGTGTTGCAGATAATTGACGGGGATGAAGCGAAGGTGTTTGGTGAATGCGGCCCTACAGGTATGAGCATGCCCCCTTTTCTAGCGTAATGCCCTATCAAGGAAAGCTCTGAAGGCGTGTTGTGATAACGCTGTGCAAGCGGGGCGCGAACACAAAAGCTTACTGGCCAAGTGGCGCGGCCATGCAGTGAACGACAAGACGCGAGCGTTCATTTTTTAGCAGTATGACGCTGTTTAGCTTACTTTAAGCAATGGCAGTCGCTCAGTAACTGCCGCTTCCATTTGCTGAAGGTTCCACGGTTTTGCGATGAAAAAAGTGTTGTATGGCATTTCGTGGTTTTTTGATGGTGTGTAGCCTGAGGTGACTAGCACCGGTAGCCTAGGCCAGCGTGCAGATACCGCCACCGCAAGGTCGTGCCCGTTCAGTCTCCCTGGCATCATCACGTCTGTTACGATCAACCCCAGCTCTCCTGCGTGATCTTCCAGATAAGTCATCCCCGCATCCGCCCGATCGACAGCCACAACCTCTGCCCCCAAATCACGTAGCAATTCACACAGAAGCCCGAGCAGCAAGGGTTCGTCCTCGATGACGAGCACGACAACCTGAGGAATTTTCATTGGAATCAGAACCGATTAGGAGGGGGATACACGTCAATAGAACACCAAAGGGCTTAAATGTTTTTTCGAAGTGACCGGTGGTGGGCCCGATAAAATTGCACGGTTACCGTTTCGGTAATGGCCCTACAGATCTTCAAATCATTTAAAAACATGCAGAGCGCAGCGGCGCTACCTATCAGATGGCTGCAGACAGGCTACAGAAGGAAAGTCGAGCATATCAGCCGATTTCTCTTAGGATCTGTATATCGTGCCAGTGGTTGGCACATCATTCTAAGTTCAGGGCGTCAGCTCATACAAACGCGCGAAATAAAATATCCGACATTTGATTAGGGATCTTGCGGTTGGGGTCCTGTATCTGTATTTATGTTCTTGCGCTACCAAGGTTTGAATAAATTACTCATGCTGCTATTTTATCTATCGCAATTTATCCATTGTAATGTCGTGAACCGAACTAAATCACCAGGAGGGGATTACTAACTCAATGGCAAGCGACATTTAGCGATATTTTGCAATGCAGGCAAGCGGTACCAGCTTTGCCAATCCCCTTAGCAGTCTGTGCTTAGCTCCGCCCGCACAGATATGTCAGCTGTGCGCATAGGGTTCCCTTCGGTCACAAGATGGATCCGCCTGCTTGTAAGCAGGCGTTCAAGGCCGCACGATAACGAATGATCGAGCCTTTGTAACGGGTTGACCGGTTAGCTTCTGAGCATTAGGGGGCGTAGACCAGCCTCCAACGCTCGCACTGTCGTCGACGTCATTGAGCCGCATAGCACTATCACAGGATAGAGCACAGGTAGACTGAAGCCTCGATCCAATCACTCCGCTTTTCACGTAGCCGCTACCTAGCAGGTCCCTATCCATGCCTGAGCATCACAGTCCTGATCCGGCTGAACAGAAAGATGCGACGCTGGCTTTCGTTCAGCAGATGCTTTTTTCAGCTGCCCCTGCACCTATGTTGGTCGTTGCGGTAGATAGTCCGCGTTTCACGATTATTGATGTCAACGATGCCTACCTCGCAGCAACCTTGCAAACACGAGCCAGGCTCGTCGGCCGAGGCCTGTTTGACGCGATGCCAGACAATCCAGATGACTTTGCCGCGACAGGGGTAGCTAATCTTCGCGCGTCAATCGAGCGGGCCATCGAGACCAAGAAGCCGGACCGTATGCCGGACCAGAAATACGATATTTCTCATCCCGCAGGCGGCTTTGAGGTCCGATGGTGGGAACCGGTTAACGCACCGATACTCAGCAAAAATGGCGAAGTGGTAGCGGTGATTCATCATGTAATCGATGCCACTGAGCGGGTCCGCGCAGATGAAGCGCTGCGTAGTCTAAATGATACGCTAGAACAAAAAATCTTCTTGCGTACTGAAGAATTGCAGTTGTCGCAGGATATTATTGAATCCTGTGCCGATCCGATATGCGCGTTTGATAACGAATTTCGATTAATTGCCTTCAATCAGGCGCACAGTAACGAATTTTTTCGCATGTTCGCTCTCCGCGTACAGTTGGGGGATGTTCTCCCCGATCTACTTCCGCCTGACCAGGCGCTCATTATGCGTGGGTTCATGACGCGCGCTCTTTTGGGTGAATCCTATACCGTGGCCGAAGAGTTCGGTGATCCTACGCTGCTCACGCGCTACTGGGAATTTTCCTATTCGCCTTTGTACAGTTTGGAAGGGCGCATCATTGGTGCATTTCACTACGCTCGTGATATTACTGAGCATCTTCGCGCCGAGGCAGAGTTGGGCCTTACTCAAGAAGCGCTGCGTCAGTCGCAAAAAATCGAGCTTATTGGCCAGTTGACGGGCGGTGTCGCACATGATTTCAACAACCTTCTGACTGTCATTAGGGCCTCCACTGATCTGCTCCAACGGCCAAACCTTACGCCTGACCGCAGTGTTCGTTACATCACTGCAATATCTGAGACTGTAGATAGGGCGACGAAACTAACTGGTCAGCTTCTAGCGTTCGCGCGACGGCAAACGCTCAAGCCAGAGGTGTTTGATGTGTGCGAGAGCGTACGTGCCCTCTCGGGCATGATGGGCACCCTCACGGGCTCGCGCATTAGGGTGATTACCGACCTACCTTCCAAAAGCTGTTATGTAAGCGCTGATCTTAGTCAATTCGATACTGCTTTAGTCAACATGGCGGTCAATGCGCGCGACGCGATGAAAAGCGAGGGAGTGCTCACTATCAAGGTAGAGACAGTCGACTTAATGCCTGCCGTACGTAGTCACCCTGCGGTAAAAGGTAACTATGTCGCTATTTCAATTACAGATACAGGTGGCGGCATTTCCCAGGAACATTTGGGAAAAATTTTCGAGCCGTTTTTTACCACGAAGAACGTCGGCGAAGGAACCGGTTTGGGTCTTTCACAGGTGTTTGGATTTGCCAAACAGTCTGGTGGCGAAGTGGTTGTCAACAGTGAGCAGGGGCGTGGCACTACATTTACGCTTTATCTTGCGCGTATCGCCGATGCGCCTCAGGCTGCGGTCGCTGCGCCATCGGAACCGTTGATGGATGGTCATGGCACCTGTGTGCTGGTAGTCGAGGACAATGCCGACGTGGGCGCTGTAGCGGTGCAGGCACTTACCGATCTGGGTTATCTCACGGTCTTGGCAGCCAATGCCGAAGAAGCGCTGGCTGAGCTTGCCAGAAATGCCAACCGATTTGATGTAGTGTTCTCTGATGTAGTGATGCCCGGCATGAATGGTGTTGAGCTGGCACACCGCATCCGCGCGGAGCACTATGACCTTCCCGTATTGCTTACTTCTGGCTATAGCCATGTGCTTGCTCAGAATGGCACTGATGGTTTTGAGTTGCTTCAAAAGCCCTACTCAGTTGAGCAGCTCTCTCGTCTCTTGCGCAAGGTTGCCACGTGGCAGCGGCGCAAACGTATTCTAGGCAGGTAGCTTCAATCTTTGGGACATACGATCAGCGGCGGCGAGTGGTCAGAGACCAGGGTGGCATCCCCTAATCCCCGAGACATTTCACGCGTACGGTTTGCCGTGGCTAGCGGGTGTTGAAAGCATGGTCTTGTCAGGTTTCACGTGAAACCTTTTGTCGCCTGCATGAGGCACTGGGGAGGACTTAAAGGTGCTTTTTGAATGAACCCACCACAAGCGTCGCCATACCTGCTACTCCCGCAGCGCTTGCGACGATGAAACCGCTGGGCGATAGAGACAACGGAAGCACCAAATACACTACTCCTGGCAGCAACGTAAGAGGGACGAAAAGGACTCTAGCACGGTGATGGACATAGCTCGATTCGCGCTGGGTGTTGAAGCGGCGTACGTGCCGTCGTACCCACCCATCTATTACGCCCACCAACAGACTTAAGACCAGCAAGGGTAAGGCTTGACATAGGTTCAAGGCCCTTACGCCGATACTGAGCCCGCTATACTGCGCAGCCGCCAGAGCAGTATGCAACTGCGACTGTTTTGATACCCGTAAAGCAATCGATGCGCGGTGCTCAGAGAGACACGGCAGCGAGTGCGACGCATGCCGTATTCCGATCCGGTAAGCGGACAATGTAGTGCGCTGTAATGAGCTTTCTGTTTTTCGCCATGCGTACGAGAGCGACTGCCACCGGGCAGCTCCGGGCGTGCCGGCAAGGTAATGCAAGTCGTGCTCATAGACGCTTTGCGCGTGCCACTTCGCAATATCCGACCACACGAACAGCATGCCAAGGCCTTCCAGTAAAAGCCGAAGGAGCAGCGCGGCGCACAGCAGGCCCAGGACCGTAAAGGGCAGTAGCAGAAGCTGCGTAAACCCTCCGTAACTACGCGGCCGGGTGTCTACGGCTTCATTCATGAGAAGAAACCTCCGCAGTCGAAGTCGCCGGTGGCTCTGGGGCAGCCTTGAGTGGTGAGTCTGGTTCGCCAGACTGCTCAGCCGTCTTGGGCCCGAACGGGTGCCGGCGCATGGCAGCGGTCAGCGCACGAAGATCAGCCGGTAAATCATCATCAGCGTCTGGTAGCGGTAAGGGCATGCGCACCTTCCACAGCGCACCACCTTCAAGCAGCGCAAAGCACTGCCCCTTGGGCAACGCGACGAGATGAGCAGGCTCAATCAGAGGCCGCCGGCTGCCCACGAGCTGATCTTGAGTGCTGGAGGTGAAGGCGCTCGCAGCCGTTGGATCAGAGGTGTCAGTGACGCTACTAGATTGCGCGGGTGTATAGACGTCAACCTGGGGGAGTTGGCGGGTCAGCAGCTCGGCCGTGGCTGTTTCGCGTACACGCAGCATGAATAGGTTGTTGAAGTTGCCAATCACCTGACCCGCCTTGGCGCGATTACCTAGCCGCGCCTCGATATCCGACAGGGTCTGGGTATAGGCCGTCACCTGAACGCCAGCGCCGCCGCCCTTGTTGACCAGGGGAATAAACTCATCACCCATCAGTTCGTTGAACTCATCGGCGTGCAGATTAATGGTTGGCTTGGTGCCTGGCTTGCCGCCGGGTAATCCGCTGTCGACGCCGAACTTGTAGAGGTGTCCCGCCACCGAAACCAGATCCGCAAACATGGAATTGCCTACGGCTGCGGCGACCTCGGCATCGGATAGGGCATCCAAGCCCACATAAACAATGGCGCGTTGGCGAACGACTTGCATCCAGTCGAAGATTGGCCGCGGATCCTGCAGGTCCTCGTAGTCCGGCGAGAGCAACTGGACGATCTTGCCGGTGGTGAGCTTCTCCAGCAGGGGCAGGAGCGAAGCCACAATCTTGTCGAAAAAGCTGCGCTCGTAGCGCACGGCGCTGCGCAGGCCATCGAGCACCGGATCGAAGTGATTGGTAGTAGAGAGGTACTGCTCGAGGGCAACAACCCGGATCTCCCGTCCAATCATGTGCCGCGGCAGATTACGGTTGTTCAATCCCGCCTCAAGCGTGAGGATCGCCTCCCACGCC
The DNA here is from genome assembly GCF_009765395.1 of Pseudomonas sp. BAV 4579. Taxonomy (NCBI): domain Bacteria; kingdom Pseudomonadati; phylum Pseudomonadota; class Gammaproteobacteria; order Pseudomonadales; family Pseudomonadaceae; genus Pseudomonas; species Pseudomonas sp. BAV 4579. The sequence continues at coordinate 8,676 of NZ_WHOV01000018.1, forward strand.
TCGGGTTCGCGTGTAGCGAAGTAGTGTTCGGCGTACTGAATAAACAGCGCATCGATGTTGATGACATAGCGCTGGATCAACCGATAGTCAGGGCGCTGACCCAGCTCCACCAAAGCGCGCGCAATGATGTTGACGAAGCGCCAGGCAAATTCGCGAAAGGCGGCGCTATCGCCTTCACCGGAGAGTTGCCCGGCAAGACGAGTAGCCACCTCGGAGATACGGCCAAAACGGCCGACGGCGTTGTACCGAGCCGAGCTATCTGGCCAGCCCAGGTGGAACACCAAAAACTCCTGTTCACGGCCGGCGCGTTTGGCTTCGGCGTACATCCGCTTGAGCAGATATGCATCGCCTTTAGGATCGAACACGATGACCACTTCATGCTCGCCCTGCGCATTGCGGCGGCGGATGTCCTGCGCAATGAAGAGCTCGGCCAGCCGCGTCTTGCCGACCCGCGTTGTACCCAGTACCAGCGTATGGCCCACACGCTCGTTCAAGGGTAGGCAGACGTCTTGCTCGTCAGGCTCGACGCCATGCAGGCGAGGCAGGCCGCCAATGGCGGCTTGAGTCAGGTGACCGCGCCGCGAAGGCTGTTTGAAAAGGTGTTGGATAAAGCGGTCGTACCGGCTTGGCTCGACATAGCGGCGGCACTGCGGCAAATAAGTTTCGAGCAAGCGTTGGGTATGCCGCGCCTCCCAGCGAAACCCACGGCCGATGAACAGCGTCTGCGTGCTGACCGGTATCGCAGCGCTGGACAAGGTGTAGGCAGGCAGCCGCCGGAGATTACGTCGGTAGCGCAGTATGCGATGAGCCTGATACAGCCGTGCGGCGGCGAGGCATAGGAATGCCGTTGTGGCGAATGAGACCATTGGGGCCGAGAGCCCGAACGTTTCGGGGATGAGTGCAACAAGGCCAGCCGCTAGCATGCAGGCGACAACGCTGTACAACTCCACGGCTGGACGAAGCCAGCGCTCATAGCCGGTTGGATGGGACATGGCCTGCGCTACCTGTCATCCGCAATTGGCAGGAGCAGCACAGGGTAGTGGTGCAGCCCCAGGCGTTGGGCGAGGTCATCCCCCGAGGTTGGAATGAGAGTGAGGTCGGGGGCCAGGCGCCGAAGTTCGGCCAAGGCCGCGGCAGTGTCGATATTTACCACCAGGCCAATAGCCTGCTGGTCCTTCAGCTGCCGCTGCTTCTGGCTCAGCCAATGACGTGAGTACGCATCATCACCGATGAGAAACAGGGGGCTAAGCCCAGGTGCTTGGAGCGCTCGTGTCGAAGCTTCGCCTGGAGTCAGTCTTTGCGACCGCACCGGTAGCATTGCGGTCTCAGCCTCGTAAGCATCGGCAGGAAATAGGGTCACAGTGGCCGTGCGTGGTGGAGCTGTTCGTTTGAACGGCTCGAAGTACGGCCGGGTGGAAACACCTCCCTCGTGACCCACCACGATGAGTGGGTCCGCCATTGCCTGCAGGGATAGCCATCCCGTACCGAGTACGAACAGCGAGCGTCTTCCGAACCCAGGTCTCACGGCAGCTCTCCCACCTGCAGTCCACTGGCTACCTGACCCTGTAGGCGATCCAGATGCGCCTGGACGAGGCGCTGATAGCGTGCGGCGAATGCGCCGCCGGCCGGGCGGTGGTAGCGGCCAATGGCGGCTGGCCAATCAGGAGCGGCTGCGCGCTGCTCGACGAGGATTGCAGCGGCAATCGCAAGGTTTTGATAGGGGTCTAGCAAGTCACACGGATGGGTGACGCGATGGCGGTGGTAACCCAGGTTGATCTGGCCGAGACCCACGTCGATTTTGCGGCCTGGGGTAGTGTCCATGGCCTGCAGCAGGCCGGTGCATGCCGTATGGCGATTGGCAAACCGCTTGGCCTCGCCAGCCACGTTCAGGGTCCAGGGCCACGGCACTGACCGTCCTTGCCAGCGTCGCCCGCTTTCCTGCAGTGCTATGGCGTACAGAACCAGAGAGGGAACGCCGGCTTGCTGGGCCGCAAGCTGATAGGCCGGAGGCGGCAGCTGAGCCTGCGCCCAGGTGGCGACGCTGACCAAAGCCGACAACAAAAACGCCAGGCCAGCGACTGCTCGACGGCGCCTTGTTGGCGTGGCTACTGTCGCTGCCATTGTCCATTCACCCGCTGTGCGACGACGGGTAATTCGCCGGCAAGACCTAGCGACTGAAAGCGGCCATTGTCATGGTTGAGGGTAATGGTCCGCTGCTGAACGCGCGTGGGATCCAGGCGAGCCTGACGCGCCCAACGCCGTAGTCGTGCGTCATCGCCTTTGCTATCCACCAGGTACAGGTCGAAGGCCCGACCTTGTGCCTGCAACTGCCGGACACGTTCAAGACAGGGCGGGCAGTCCGCTTTGACGAACACAGAAAGGCGCGCCTCGTCTGCCACGTTGGCGTCCTCGAGCGTGACCCGCTGCAAGTCAGGTGCAAGGCGCTGCCAGGCAGCGTCGTAGGCGCGCTGATAGGTCAGCAGTTTCTCGACGCGTCGGGCCTCGGCTCTGACCTGCAACTCCGCATAGCGCGCACGCTCTTCGTCACTGCGTGCCTCGATACCTAGGGCGGTCAATGGGTCCAGGTTCGGCGCGTAGATACCTAGCGGACCCTGCATCAGCTCGCGATAGCGGACCCAGTCACTGGCCTGCAGACCCCAGGCCCGAGCCTGTGCGTCCTCGTTCAGCACGAGGCGGCTGTGTTGGGTCTCGCTCCAGCGCGTCTGGTCGTGGGCAGTAGGCGCAGGAGATGCCTGAACAGCCTGAATAGAGCCAAGAATCAGGCTGAGCAACGCGGTAGCAGGTAACCGTTGTGTCATCGCGTGTCTCCTCCAGGCAGCGGCAGACGCCGCACCAGGCCATCCACCCGAAATGTTGCGGTGTCCTGGGTCAAGCCGGTGAGCTGCCATTGGCCCAAGGACTCGCCCACGCGGAGCAGCGTGACGGCGTTGAGCCCTTGCTGATGAGCAGGTAACAGGGACAGAAAGGTGTGGCCGCCACGTTGCTCTGCACCGAGTAGCTGAAAGGGCGGTTTGGACGCCTTGGCCTTTGGTGCAGGTCGTGCCGGTGTTTGGCGCTTCTCGCGAAACGCCGTTGCTTGGTGCATCAGGGCGTGCAACTGAGCCTCAAGTCGGTCAGTGCGTTGTTGCAAAGTCAGCATGTCTGCAGCTTGGGCATGTTTTTCCTGCTGCTGAACAACGGCGGCCAATCTGGCTTCAAGGTCCTCGCGTACCGCGCTTAGCTCGGTCGGGCTGACCAGGCGCTCTGGCGTTGGCAGGGCATCCAGTCGGGCAGTGAGGGAGGCCATGTCCGCCTGCAGCGCCTGAAGGCCCGGCTGGTCATTGTGTTGCACTAGTTGCTGACGCAGGCGCGACTGGCCCATGTGGTCATGCACCATCAGGATGCTGAGCGCGAGTAACCAGGCGGCGCCGCCCAGGCGTTGTAGATGATCAGCACGCATGGCCAGAAAAGACGCTCGCACCCTCACGATGGCCGGCCCTCGGTTGGATGGGTTGGCGCAGGTGCAAAGCACACACGCCGAGCGAGCGAATCAACCTGTAGCGTCCAGGCAGGGCCTGCCAGGGCCTGCAGGGCGTCACGCAGCGGCAGCGGTCCCAACTGCAGGTGTGCGGCCGGCAAGGACAGCGCATAGAGCTGAGCCGCCTCTGGCGTCTCGCACAGCGAAAAGCCGGAGCGGATCAGCACGTAGCGCAGGGCATCGCCCACGGTACGGTCGGCGCCGGCGGGGATGGAAACGTCCACAACCTGACGCATCAGGTTGCGTTGAGCGAGTTCAGGTCCTTGCTCGACCAGGGTGTAGCGTCCCTGGCGGACAACCAAAAGATCCCGTTCCGGTACGGGCGCTGGCGAGCGCACAGAAGGGGTGTCAGACAGCGCGCCTGCTGGGTCGGATGGCAGTGGGGTACAGCCTTGGAGCAGTAGGCCTAGGGCCGCCCCGGCGCAGGCGGGTATGAGGCAAGCGGTGGCGTAGGGTGCGCGCATGGAAGACTCCCGAGAAGGCGAGTCGCTACTTTCCAATGCAGGGCCGTCTTGAGGCTGCGATTAAGGCGCACTGTGGCCTTACCAGTTTTCGCTAGGCGTTCTCGGAGTCCACCCGGGTGTTTGCCACGTGAGAGCTATCCCCTGGGGATAGCTCCGGGATAAGCCTCATTGGGCTAGGCGACGTTGATCCAAGATGTGTGGTTTATCTTGAGTCCTGTCACCTATCCCCTGGGGATAGATCAGGTCCACGACTGCACGGCAGCCCATGCAGAAAGCCAAGATAGGGAGAGGTCTGCATCCAGCATGAGTCCTGGAGCAATCCCCAGGGGATAGTTCCCAAAGGATAGCGGCGCTGAGTTGAGTACCGGAGATCCCGTTACCACGACCCCTTCTGGGAGTTCTCTAGCTATCCCCTGGGGATAGCTCAGCAAGGGGCGCGTGGTTGGTCATGCCAGGACCGTTTGTATTGATCTGCCCATATGCAGGATGACCTGTGCCCTCAGTCGGTGAGCTATCCCCTGGGGATAGCGTTCCGCGGAGGAAGACGCAGCGCTGATCGCAGTTGATCCAAGTGAGCCCGACCTACCTCAGGATTTCGCGACGTCTGGCACGCCCGCGCCGGTGGCGGTTCGGCAGGAATGATTGGTGTCGGCTCAGGCGGCAGCGGTGGTGGGATAAAGGTAGACGCTGCCGCGCGGTTGAATTCGCCACGCAGGGCTTTCTGGATGATGCCGAACAGGTAGCCCGCTGGATTGCGAACTGCGGAGCGCTCGCAGCGGGCCGCCCATTCATCGAGAATCGCCTGTCGCTGTGCAGGCTCCACGGGCTTGAGGGACGCCAGGGCGCCGGACCGTTGCTCACGGTCGAGGGTGAGAAAGCGTGGGGGTAGTACGAGGTCGTTAGACTCAGTCATCTTCGTACGTACTAATTCTTTATCTACTTTACGTACAGTACGGTCTGCCTTCGGATTCCGAAGGGCGTCGTCAGAATCAGGGATCGCACCTGCTTCGGAATCCGAAGGCGGTGCGGGCGTACTGTCTTCGGATTTCGGGATTTCAGGGTCCGTTACCGCCAGTACGCCTTTGTCCGTCCAGCCCTGCTGAGCGAGACGTTGAGCAATAATCTGCAGGCGAGTGGGAAGGCTCCGCTGGTTGACCTGTGGATCTTCTGTTACCTCCTTTAGCACCTGCCGCGCGACCACCTGCACTGCCTTCGCCGCGTGGCTCAGTGCTTGGCTCACCAGCTTCAGATAGTCCGGATCCAGCTGGATTGCTTCGAACGGCGTGAGAGGCTCATCGTGCAGGACATAGAGGTTACCCTGGATACGGCCGGTGTGAGGATCACGTTGTCGCCTGACGAGGCTCAGCCAGCGCGTCAGTCGGAGGAGGGCTAGGGCGCGGGCTACAGTTTCATTGGACGCTTGCGCGGCGCAAGGCATGACCGCCAAGTACGGACGGAGCCGCTCATAGGTTGGAAAGGCTGTCAGGCCGCTGCGATCCAGCAGCAGGTGCAAAACCTGCCAGGCGTTGCGCTCTAGCGGCGTCAGGCGCCGATCAAGCAGGAGCGCGCGCGGTAGGCTGTCGTGGCGGTTACCACTGTAGAGGAAACTATCCCGGGGCGGGCCGTCCGCTTTTGGGGATGATTTAAGGGTGCGCAGAACGTTATTGAAGACAGCTGTCAGGGGAGTGGGACTAGTGCGCCGTAACGCCTCGTGGGCCATGCCTACGCTCCTTGTTGGCTGGTCCAGCGCCGAACCGATGACCAGAGAACGGCCAGCGGTATTTCATGCGCCTCGGCAAGCTCCATGGCCAGCTCGAGCATGGCGGTTTCGTCCTCGGTTGATAGCCCGCGCCGCGCCACCTCGGTTTTCCATTGCCGCCAGAGTGCGGCGTCCTGCGCATCATCCAGCGCGGGATAACGGCCTTTGCGCTTGGGTAAGCCCAGCACATTGCGGCGTAAGGCAACCTCTTGGTGGGTGAGCCCGAAGCGGTGACTGACCATCTCGCTGCTGCTGCCCAGGCGCAGCATGCGATCAATCTGCGCGATCTCCTGACTCACATCGGCAGATTGTCCAAGCAGACGTTTGATCACGTCGCGATTGATCGACACCGTGCACCATGAGACTGGCGCGTTCACCAGAAGGCTGACCAGGTCTGGCTGCTTCAGGGCGGCCAGCTCTTCCTCGTCAAATCCCATCGCTTGGCAGCGGCGAAGCTCGCCGTGATGTAAGTGGTGCAGGGCCTGGGTTAGTACGGCTTGGTTCAGCGGGTGGCTGGTCGGCATGACGGAGGTTCTCGGAACAGTGCACAGGATCAAGAGAAAGAACCGGCCTCTAGGCGGTTGAGGCGACGGGTGTGGCGGATGAGCCGAAATAGCAGTGAGAGCGAAGGTCCACTTAGCGGGGCGATCTCGCCCGCCTGACCTTGCAAGAGCGCGCCGAGTCCATCGGCAAGGGCTGCACGGTCGACCAGGGGGAGCGTCTGAGCAGTGCCAGTGAGCGCGTGAAGCAGGAGCAACACGGTACGCGCGGCAGGCTGCAGCACATGAGCATCGGTCGGCCACGTACAGGAGAAACCCAGGTGATTTGTCTGGGCGCTCACGAAGGGCTCGACACCTGCGTCTCGAGCCAATTGCTGCGCAAGGTGTGCAATCTGGTTCCGCAGGTGCTCAGGTTGGGTGCGTACAGCTTCAGGGGGCGTCGTGTGGTCACTGGATTTATCCCTGCCCCGAGAAGGTTGAGCCATGTGGGACTTGTTTCCCGGCTGCGCGAAGGGCTCAGTGGTATGGCGGGCAATCAATTGCTGAATGGCCATGAGCCGTGGAGAGGTACCCGGATCAGTCTCATTGGGTGTCTGTCCCGGCGCATGCGAGGTGAGCGGTGGCGTTTGCGAGAGCGCACGTTGGCGCGTTTCCTGTTGATCGATGTCCAGTGCCAGCGCCTCGTAATGCATCCCGAGCGCTGCGGCCATTTGTGCGATCAGCTCGTCCTGTACGCGTCGTGGGCAAAAGTGCTCGCCTGCGGAATCAAACTGCGCCAATACGTGTTGGAACAATTCGGCAAAGGTGTGGCGCTCGCGGTGGTTTGCCAGACCCTGCCAGGTGCGTTCGCAAGCCCGTCTTAGAATCGCAAGGCGTTCCACTTGATGCCGTCCAAGGCCGGCATACAGCACGGTGGGTATGGCAGGGAGCAGATAGCGCAACGCTTCCTGCATGCGACTGATGTGGGATTGGCGAACGGGATAGCCATCCGCGTTGAGACGTCGCGCCAGTTCGGATTGGGAGAGGGTGCGTCCGGCTTCTTGCTCGTAAAGCGCTTGCGCCCGTTGAATGGCCTTGGCGCGTTCGATGAAGGTCAGGCCGCCACGGAGTTCGTTTTCGGCCAAGTGGCCCGTCAGTGCCTCCAGCTCGCCACGCTCGGTCCACGGACGATACCGGCAAGTCAGCCGGAAAAAGCGCTCCTCGCCGGTTTCGGCATAGAGCTCGCGCAGGATCGACAGGCGCGTATTACCCCCGCTGTAGATGATGTAGTGAGACTCGCCAGTACGCCGCGTGATGACAGGTACGCTGTCCAGACCACGCTCGCGGATCGAAGCCTTGATCTCGTCATAGGCAGGATTTCTTAGAGTACGGGGGTTGTGATCAAAGGGGCGCAGCTCGTCGAGGGTGACAATCCGTAGCGACTCGCAAGCCGTTCCTGCTTCGTACGTTTCGGGCTCCAGGCGCGCATCTTCTACCGGGCTATCTAGGTGAGCCTTGGCAGGAACGCCCTGTCGGGAGGCATGGGATTCGGCATCGCCGGAAACTGTTCGGGCCAGCGGGTCAAGCGAGTCAGGTTTGATCGGCTCGTCAGAGCCGGTGGCTTCATGAGGATACGTGTGCATGGCAGACGTAAGGTCAATTGAGTAAGGGTGAATAGGTCCGGTCTCCGTTGCTCCTGCAAACGGTGCCACCGTCGATGGAAACGCCCTCACAGCGCACGACCAATAGGAGATACCAGGATTAAAGCGCTTCTGACGCTCTCCCTAAACCGACTGCTCGATATGCAGTCGTGCCGCTGCCCGGGCGAAATGACGTTCTTTTGCCGCGGCAATGAAACAGCGTAAGTGGCGCAGTTCCACAGCCTTTCCTTCAGTCAGTGTTTAGAGTCGAGATAGGTGTGATTGGATGCCGTGCCTTTCTGGCGTAGTAGGAGCAGTTGGGCAAAGGCGCCAAGTGTGGCTACGCCGGCAGCGTAGAGCGCCAGATTACCGACCGGCTGTTCGAGCAGTAGAACGAACCCGCCTGCAGCCGCACCAAGAGCGCTCCCCAAGTACAAGGCTGATTCATTCAAGGCCACGGCAAGGTTGCCATCACCATGGTGTTGGCGCGCCTGGATCAGCTCGTTGTTCTGCGGTACCTGCAGGGCCCAGCCGACCGCGCCCCAAGCGGCAATGGGCAGCATGACAAGCCACTGATTCCACTGTGCGGTCTGAGGAAGAAAAAGCAGAGACAGTGCCAGAACGACCATGATCCCTAGGGTCAGCACCGCACCACGAACCCGATCAACCAAGGGGCCAATTAAGAAACTTCCTAGTACACCTCCAATGCCCCATACCCAGAGATAGGCCGTAACAGAGTGGATACCACCGTAGGCAGGGTCGGACAGCAGAGGGGCGATGAAGGTATACATGCCGAGGCTGGATACGGCCGCTAGCAACGACACGAGCAAAATGGTCAGGACTCGGCCATCGCTGAGCATGGCGAGTTTTTGGCCAAGGGAGCTGGCGGTCGCCTTGGGTAGCGCTGGCAGACGCAGGTAAAGGCCCGCCCAGCTCACAGCGCCCAAGAGCGTGATCAACCATAGAGCTGCTTGCCAGCCCCATTGGTCAGCCAATAGCAAACTCAGCGGTACACCAAGGACCACACCGCTGGCCATGCCGCCCAAAATTACGGCGATACCTTTGCCGCGGCGCTCCGGAGTAGAGAGCGATGCGGCGGCAGCAATGCCCATGGCGAGGTAGACACCGGCACCAATACCGGCGATTGCGCGGCAAACTACAAGCGTCAGAAAGCTATCAGAAAGGGCGCTTCCTGCGTTCGCAAGTACGAAGACCAGTAGGGCGAGTAACAGTCCAGCACGTTGCCGGTTGGGCGGCACAAGGGCGACGAACACAGGCGAGCCGATGCCATAAGCAAGGGTAAAGGCGGTAACCAGTTGGGCCGCCATGGCTACTGACACTGAGAGGGAGCTTTGGATGAGCGGGATGAGCCCTGCTGTTACATAGGAGGCCATCCCAAGGGCGAAGGCGCCCAGGGCGATGAGATAGGTAGGTGAAGTACGATTTGAAGGCATGACAAAGTCCTCACGGAGGTGAGTCGGTAAATAGGAAGTGAGGGGGCGACGCGGCGGTCGCCCAAGTAGCTAGAAAAGCTCGACGCTGACGTCGTACTCGCGCAACCAAGTATCAAGCCCGACCGCGAGTTCCATACCCATGCGGTCATACATAGGCGAGTGGACGCCAAGGGGCCTTTCTAACGCTGCCTCTACACGGGTGAAGTCGAGGAAGGGGCGGACGGGCGCATTCGAGTCATCCCGGATAGCGGCTAGGGCTCTGCGTAGCTCCTGCTCGTAAGCGGGATCTTGCGTCGAGGGGTAGGGGCTCTTCACGCGCTCGACGATAGACGCTGGCAGAAGGTCGCGTGTCGCCGCGCGCAGAATGCTCTTTTCTCTACCGTCGAAGGCCTTCATCTGCCAGGGGATGTTGAAGGCATATTCGACCAAGCGGTGGTCACAGAACGGCACCCTTACTTCCAGTCCAACCGCCATACTCATCCGGTCCTTGCGATCTAGTAGCGTCTGTACAAAACGGGTCAGGTTGACGTAGCTCATCTCCCGCATCCGACGATCACCGGCGGCCTCGCCTGGCAAGCTGGGCGCCTCAGCAATAGCCTGCGAATAGCTGTCCTGTAGGAAACTCTGCATATCCAGATGTTTTAGTAAACCTGGATCGAACAACGTCTTGCCGTCGAAATATTTCTCCGTCACGGAAGTCAGCCACGGAAAAGAGTGCGCGTGGATGGCAGCTGGATCGTGGAACCAGCGATAGCCGCCGAACACTTCGTCTGCGCTTTCTCCGGACAAGGCGACAGTAGAATGCCGTCGGACCTCTTCAAAGAGTCGGTAAAGCGACGGCCACATATCGCCCCAAAAGGCAGGGGGTAGGTCCAACGCTCGGATAACCTGAGCCCGCAGTTGCGGATCGGCAAGTTCCCGACTGTCGAGGACGACTTCGCCATGGTGGGACTGGATCTGCTGCACCAAGTCCGTCACGAAGGGTGCATCGGCCGTGCCTCGAACAGCATCGCTTGCGAAGCCCTGGCCATGATCAGCGAAATCCAACGAGAAAGAACGGATGTTCTCTTTTCCCGCTGCAAGTAGCTTGCGCGATGCCAGCGCTGTGATGATAGAAGAGTCGAGTCCGCCTGAAAGCAGACTACACAAGGGCACGTCCGAAACGACCTGACATTTAACGATGTCTTCAAGTAGATCACGCGTGTGGCCAATGGTCTGGTCCAACGAGTGCTCGTGCTCCCGTGCTTCAAGCTTCCAGTAACGCTGCCGTTGCAGACCACTGCGGGCAATCCTGATCCATTCGCCGGGTAGCACTTCGCGCATGCCAGCAAAGATGGCCTGCCCGGGGGTTTTCACCATCTCAAGAATTTCACGCAGACCGTCTGCTTGAATCTTGCGAGGTACCAGAGGGTTCGCCAGCAAGGCTTTGGGCTCGGAGCCAAAAATCACGCCATCGGCAGTTGGAAAGTAATAAAGCGGCTTGACCCCCATCCGGTCACGGACCAGTAGCAGTTCTTGCTTGCGTCTGTTCCAGATCGCGAAGGCGTACATGCCATTGAGTCGTTCGACGAAGTCATAGCCCCACTCCAGATAGGCGTGCAGGACTACCTCGGTGTCGCTGCGAGTTTCGAACTGATGTCCGAGTGCTTGCAGATCTTGCCGGAGGTCCTGGAAGTTATAGACCTCGCCGCTGTAGGTGATGGCTACCGCTTCAGGGTCGTTGCCGAAGCCTGCCGTCATTGGCTGGCGACCGCCTTCGAGGTCAATGATGGAGAGGCGTCGATGTCCGAGTCCAATTGGTCCATCAATCCATAGGCCGCCCGCGTCAGGTCCTCGTCGCGTCATCGTTTCGGTCATGCGCTCCAAGATAGAACGCTGGAAGTTAAGATCTTGGCTGAAAGACAGCCAGCCAGTAATGCCACACATTGGCGGTCTCCTTTGAAATCAGCCCAGAGTTTCCAAATCACTCGTTTCCGGCAGCAGGCTGCGGTTCCCGTAAGGGACATAGCAGGCCGGAGCAGGGCAGCGGGCTGAGGACTCAATCAGGTTAAGCTGGTGCTGTAGAGCGATAGCCGTTTGCAGGTCGGCAAAGGGCTGTGAGGGCGTCTCGCGAAGGGATACCCATCGCACTACGTGGCGGCAGAGGCGACTCAGCTTGTGTAGGGTTTCGAGTCCGGGTTGGGCAGGGCTAAAACACTGTTCATCGATCAGTTGCTCCCGCCCTTGATCATTGCGCGTCCAAATTCGCAGATAATCCTGATCCCAGGACGGCGTATCGAAGACCAGTCGCGCCTGAATGACTCGCTGTTCTTGATCGATGAAGCTGAAGTCCACCGTGCGCTGACGCATGATGTTCACGAAGCTGGCATAGCCTGCGAGTGTGGCCTGGCCCAACGTTCCGGTGAGAGAGACGGTATCCAGCACGGAATGTCCGGAAATCGAGAAGTCCGAACGTACTCCGAGCACATCGTGAATCTGCAAAGGATCAGCAGAGGAGCAGATCCACGACACCAGATCCAGCGCATGGATGACTTCACTGGTAACACCGCAGGTGGGGCGGTAGTCATTGAGCCGGTCCTTACCCCAGTGAAAGCTGGCTCTCACCAACGACCAACCCTGTGCACTGATCTGCCGACGCAGAGATTGTGTGGCGGGTGAGTACCGTTCTACCAAGTCCAAGGCAAAACCACTCACCTGACTTAGCTGCTCGGTAACGAGTGTCAGGTCGTCAGCGGGAGTAACGAGTGGTTTCTCGCACAGCACGAAGCCACGATATCCGCTTAGCTCCGCCAAGATTCGTGCATGACTTTCATCGTTGACGCTGACCACGACGATGTCGGGCTCGAAGTGATGAAGCGCGAACGCCACCGTAGGAAAGAATGGCAGTTCTGATGCCTTGGGTTTCCGATCAACATACGCCAAGCGCAAGGGCATGCCATTACTAACGGACAGGTGTTCAAAGAAACGCCAAAAACGGTGACCGGCATAGCCCAGGCCGATGATGAGGATATTCATGGCCGCCCCTCCGCACGCACTAATAGGGCTTCGCCAGTCGAGGCGAAGCCGAGCATGTGGTAGAGCGAGGTAGCAGCGGCAGTAGTTTGCAGAGCTACTGAGTTCACATGGCGCGCCCTGAACCAGTCTAGGAGCCGCTGCATGAGTGCCGTTGCGATACCGCAGCGGCGCAGCTCAGGTGTTACGGCAACCGACTGAACCCAACCCGATCGGCCATTGAGACAATCCGGAGCCGGAGCACGGTCATCAATGATGCCTGTGGCGCAGCCAAGTATGGCTTGGGTGTGCTTATGTTCAGCGCATAGGATAAGTACCCGATCTGACCTTTCAAGACGGGTCCCCAGCCATAGCGGGTAGGCGCTGCGCCAACGCTCAATGTCTGCAGGTGTACGGCTGGCGTAAGGCGCTCCGCCGGCATCTAGTAGATGGGCTCTAAGCTCGATAAGAGCAGGAATGTCGTCAGGCGTAGCACGACGGATGTCGTAAGAGATGCTCATCACGCAACCTCCGCACCAATCCGTTGGGAGGCAAAAGGAATGGCGAAGTGCTCGAAGGTTTCCCGTAGGGCAAGGGCCAGTTGCTCGATCTGCTCATCGCTATGGTTGGGCGTTGCGTTAACGCGGAAACGTTCCGTGCCTACGGCGACCGAAGGAAAATTGATCGGCTGCAGATAGATGTGATGGGTTTGCAGAAGGCGTCCTGCAGCCGCTTTGCAACGCTCGGCATCGCCGATCAATACCGGCAGGATGTGAGTGCGTGAGCAGGGCATGACGGGGATGTCCTGCTCCAGAAGCTTGCCGCGCAGTTTTGCGGTATGCGCGTGCAGCCGCTTTCGCTCTACGTCACTACGCTTGAGGTGTTCGATACTTTTAAGGCAGCCCGCCGTTACCGCGGGCGGCAGAGACGTGGTGAAGATGAAGCCCGTTGCAAAGGAACGTACAGCATCGATGATGACGGAGCTTGCGGCGATATAGCCACCGATGACACCAATGGCTTTAGCCATAGTGCCTTGGATAATGTCTACCTGCTCCGCAATGCCTAGTTCAGCCGCAACACCGGCACCCCTAGGCCCATACATCCCTACCGCGTGTACTTCGTCGAGGTAGCTTAGAGCGTTGTATCGCTTGGCCAGTGCAACAATTTCTTTAACAGGTGCGACATCGCCGTCCATTGAGTAAATCGACTCGAAGACAATGATCTTGGGTCGGTCAGGGGAGTAGGTTTGTAGCAGTTGCTCCAAGTGCTCGAGATCGTTGTGCCGGAAGATATGGCGCTCATTCGAAGTTGAGCGGATACCGTTGATGATCGAGGCATGGTTACGCTCATCACTGATTACCACGCATTCGGGCAGCTCCCGCAGCAGACACTGCAGGGTGGCCTCGTTAGACCCGAAGCCGGTAGGGAACACCAGTGCCGCTTCCTTACCGTGCCAGTCGGCCAAGCTTTGCTCTAATTGTCCGTACAACGCATGGGAGCCCCCAATGTTTCGCGAACCTCCCGAACCTGCACCGTAGGCATCCAAGGCCTCGTGCATGGCGCTACGTACGTCGGAATGCTGGGACATTCCGAGGTAGTCATTGCTGCACCACATTACGACCGCTGATTGCGAGTCGTCGGCCAAGCGGGCCAAAGGGTAACGACCACATAAGCGGTCCAAGGTCGTAAAGGTGCGGTATTGGTTGGCTTGTTTCAGGGCTTCCAGCTTCTGATGCAAAAGCGTGTTGTACATCGGTGTGACTCCTAGGCAGTAATAGCAAGCGCGTCTATTTCTCCTCGCGCGACAGCCCTGACGTGAGGCACTCGGCGCCAGGACGCGCTATTCTTCGCACCCTTTTGAGCCTGTTACAATTTGGTTGCTTATACTGTTACTAGGAGTAATGGCATGTCGGCGGCGCGGTCTTTCGAACGTTCTCGGATTGAGCTTGCTGAGTTTCTAAGAAGCCGCCGGGAGCGGCTGACACCTGAAGAGGTTGGGTTGCCTTGCGGTGGGCGACGGCGGACACCTGGGCTACGGCGTGAAGAGGTAGCGACGCTGGCACGGGTGGGTCTTAGTTGGTACACCTGGCTCGAACAGGGCCGAGAAATCAGCGTGTCCTCGACTTTTCTGGACAATCTATCCCGTGCACTCAAGCTCGATGCCACGGAGCGTCGTCATCTCTATCTACTCGCCCAACAGCGGCCACCGTGTGAGCCCGGCAGGACGTGGTGCGTAGTTCCACCCCTGATTATCCGGTTGATAGAGGATCTGGATGCCCGCCCGTCCTACGTCTTGAATCTGCGCTGGGATGTGTTGGCTTGGAATGACGCGGCCGACCGACTGTTTGGCTTTTCGGAGCAGATCCCTGAGCGACGTAATTTGCTTTGGATGCTGTTTACGTCCAAGCGGCTACGCCAACTTCTCGATCCATGGGAGGGCCAGGCAGTCCAAATCTTTTCGAGCTTCCGGCGCGATTTTGTTCAGGGAACCCAGGACGCAGACATCGTGGGACTGGTAAAGGACTTGGAGCGGGTAGCCCCAGAATTTTGTGACTGGTGGAATCGCCAGGACATCCATGGGCCCTGCCAAGGGATTCGATACTTCCGACTCGATGGGATAGGCCAGATGGTGTTTGAACACACGACGCTTACAGTAGATGTGGACCGCCATCTACGGCTGGTTTACTACGCTCCACAGAAGGATGGAGCACAGGTCGCGACGTTCGAGCGCTGGCTGAAGGAAGGGTAGAAAGATGCTCAATTCACGAAGCCAAGTGACTTGGCTGCAGAGTCTCCATGACTAGTTGGATCTTGGCGCGATTGGCCGGCGTTTTGTTTTCAATTTTTCTTTGACTTGAAGGGCCATACTATGGTCAAGGATTGCGAAAATCTCGTTGGCGGTAAGCTGATTACTCTGCCATTAGGGAAGCTCAGAGCAATTTCGCCAGAAGGATCTGACGGACGCAAAAATACCGAGATCACGTCCAAATTTTAGTAGTCGGTGCCCGCGCGCACGGCCAAGCGGGGCTTTTCAGCTCGTTTTTCCGTTCTAAACGGGCAGCTTGCCCTAACCCATCACGTGTTTTCGAGCCATCCATAGGTTCGACAACGCGAACAGGGTCTTCGGTCGCGCCGCGTTCTTCACCAGCCCACGTATCACGTTTGCAAGTAGCCGAACTGGCACTTGATGACTCGAAATGGGGGCGACTTTCGCCCGGATCTGCGCTTTGGTGCGTTCGATCCGTAGCTTGACCTTAGATCAGGCTGCGTTTGGGCAAGGTAGTACGTGCTGCGTCGCGCTGCAATCCGCCAGATCACGGCACGCCCGGCATGCTCTTCTCGCCCCCGGTGTAACCGGCATCGGCATACACCGCGCGCTCCTCGCCATGCAATAGTTCGGCCACTTGGGTAACATCCGCGACGTTGGCTGCAGCGCAGTGAACGTGGTGCACCAGCCCCGACTCAACTTCGGCGCCGATGTGCGAATTCATTCCAAAGAAGTATTGCTTGTGGTTTTTGTTAGGGCGATAACTGGGCTTTATAAATTAGGGGGTTCCTAGAAAAAGCTGTACAATGGAGCAGGCTTGTCAGAAAGATGATTTATTCCAAAATACAATTTCTAAAATTAATGAGTATTCTGTGGAAAGACTTTCAGGTTTAGACGGAGCTAGAGGCGTCGCTGCGGTGCTAGTAGCGTTTGCGCACTATTTTATTAGTGTATACAAGTTCCCTAGTGAATCTCCACTAGGATTTTTTTCATCCTTTATAGGTAGCTACGCGGTAGGCCTGTTTTTTATTACAAGCGGATTTGTTGTAGCATCTAGTGCGCATAAGAGCTACGCATCGGATTTTTTTGTAAGAAGGATTTTTAGGCTTTATCCAATTGCAATAGTCGTAGTTGCTATAAGAATGTTGGTAGAGTTTGATCTTGGCAATGTAAGAAATCTTGGCTGGCAAGACTTTGCAATAAGCGCTTCGCTCTTTGGTTCAGACTTAGTGCCTAACGAAGCGCTGGTCGAGCCAATCTACTGGACGCTCTCAATAGAAGTAAAATTCTATATTATAGTAGGGCTAGTGTATTTCTTATCAAAAAAACTTGGCGCTGAGGTCTTGCCATCAATATTTATCATATTCAGTCTTTTGTCGGTAGGCCACACATATATCATGCCACATAATTCACAGTGGCCTTGGGCCGTTTCATTTGGTGTTCTGGCATCAACACTTCCAATGTTGATTTTGGGATGGATAACTTGGTTATATAAGTCTCAAGCAATAGGTAATGCTTATTTTTATGCTGGACTCTTGTGTGTCTTCCTGTCGTTATTAAATGCGCCTTACCCAATTTACTTTTCACTAGACAAAGGGGCCCCGAGCTGGCTTTTATCAGCGCTGACATTTTTCTTAATTCTAAAAGATCCATTCTTTTTGAAGTTTCTAAAAAATAGACTGTTCGGATTTTTAGGAAAAATATCATATCCTGTTTATGCCATTCATAGTTCATTGATAATTCTAACAATTAACTATCTTCCGGGTGGCATCAATGGATTAATTATGGTAAGCATTTTTTTTGGGTTGCTACTGCTTTGTTCCTGGTTTCTGAATTTTTCAGTAGAACAACCAATGATATCTCTTTCGAAGAAACTATTAAAAATGAAATTAAAGAAGTTTGGCTGATATCGTTAATAGTTGACTATTGTTAACGATCAAGCCGGTGAGAAATCTTTATTCATTGAATATTTAAAAGCTAACCTTAAATATTGAGCCTGCTAGGCTCTGTACGAAACATACCGGCGTAGGCAGCACAGCGTGCAAGCCAGCGTGACCATTGCAGCGAAACTTTTTTGCTAGCTTTTCGTAGTGAGCGCCGATACTGCCCCTCTCCTTCAGCCAGCCGAACATCCGCTCGATGGTGTTGCGCTACCGGTATTTCAGACGGTCGAAAAACCTTGACCTTGCGTTTCATCGTTCGCAGCGGAATCAAAGGACGCATCCGGTAACGGTCGCAGTACTGGCTCGAGTGCTCGGCATCGTAGCCCTTGGCTGCCAGCAAGCAGCGGCAGCGTTCGCAGGGACGCCCTAATTTGGCAAGCATGCGAACATTATCCAGAAGAGCCTGGGCATTCGAAATGTCGCTAGCCTGACCCGGTGATAATACAAAGCGTAGGGGGACGCCTTTGGCGTCGCAAACCATATGACACTTAGCGGTCAAGCCACCTTTGCTGTGTCCCAGTGCATGGTCTACCGGCTCTTCTGGCCCCTAGCTCCAGAATCGACTCAATTTGCGTCTACGGCGGTGGAATCAATCATCCGGTGTCCAGCTCGATCAGCCCTTTTCTGATTCAGGCGAGCATGTAAGCGCTCGACAATCCGATCAGATGTACCGTCATCTCGCCAATCATGAAACCGTGATACACCATCGACCAGGGACCGAACCGCTCTGGAAGGTCGCACTAGGCGGCGCCTGAGCACAGGATCCAGAAGATGCCATTCAACATCAGCAGGTCATCACTACGAGGTCGCCCTCTCTTCTGCTCAGGCGAAACAAGATCTGCGATTAGCTCCCACGCTTCATCCGGGAACTTGTAACGCTTTGCCATGCGGCCCTCCGGCCCGTCATGGCAACAATTTTACTCGTAGGATTTTTCGTACAGAACTCAATATCCAAAACCCTTATATTTATGGCATGTTCTTGACACGGCCAAGCTTATACGCTTGCGCTGGCCTGAATGAGGAGCGCTGCAATAATGGGGTTTCAGGATAGTTATAACACTCAGCTGGAAAATAATATTTTCCCGTATCTATTAGGAAAATGAGTAAGAGAATACAATCATTAATGCTTTGATTGGTACTCCGCGCTTCCTATTATCAGCGACCTTACAATGTCCATGCTCATTGATCCACTTAGCACGTTATTCGTCCAGTACAGAAGCCCTTGATTATCTGCTTCTCTTGTTAAAAGCGTCCTATATAGATTCTTAATCGAGTTTCTAACTTGAAATTCTCTGCTATCTCTTATGCTGGCTACCGTAGACTGCTCGTTCATTTTATTCCCCATAATTAATGAAGTCCAATACGCGGCTCCCTCGTCGTCTGCATTTCTACCCAAATTTTCAATATAAATATTATTAACCAGTATGACCGTTTTATACTCTTGCGAATTTTTAATGGATTCTATTACTTCCGGAATGGTCATCTTCCCTGTCGCTATCAGAGTTGTCCAAAATAAAATCCCATCATTATCGCCAGGGCGCTTGAGGTAAGTTTGATAAATAGCCTTTACTTGTAAGCGTGCACGATACTCGTCACTAGATAAGATATTTGATACAACCTCCGCCATTGTTAAGCTTCCATCCAATACACGCGCTGTCCAATATGTTATTCCTTCGGGATCACCTGTCCGCCCAAGATAGTCTATGTATATCTTTTTTATCGTTGCTCTTGTTTGATACTCTCGGCTTTGAGTAAGTTGGTTAGCAACGTCCGATGGCGAACTTATTTTTTGATCTATTAGGCTCGCCCAATAAGCCAAACCTGCAGGGTCAGCAGCGCGTTCCAATAGAGAAAGATAAAGTTCTTTTACAAGTGAGAATGAAGATGGGCTTGTAATACTGCTCTGTCTAGACACCAAGCCGAAGCCTACACAGTTCGTTGGCTCGAGATATTTTTTAAGAACAGCCCATTGCGGACGATCATTACCGTTAACGGGTTCTATAGAAAGATTGTAGCTGCCCCAACCCGGCCCCGCCGCCCAATAAAATGCAGGCACGCAGTTGCCTCTCAAATAATCTAGCATCTTGTCCATTATGGTATTCCATCGGGGATCGCTATCTGGAACACCAAACTCCCCAATCATTCCCATTTTTCCGTTCTTTCTCAACCATTCCACGAACGGTCTTACCCTTTCTATTCCGTAAGTATCAGGCAAGGTATCGGCGCTAGTATTTGAATACACCCCGCCTCCTCCTTCACCATCAAAATAACTGTGAGCCTGATAAACAATGAGATTAGAGGGGTCCTTCAATGCCAATAAAGAATCGTTCCATTGGGGCCAGCGGGTAGCCTCTGCCCATCCATTACCCTCTATTAATATTGGTCTTATACTATCGATAGATCTGATACCGTCAATTGCATGCTGCGCTGCAATGGGCCACTGCGTAATAGCATCGTGAGGTTCATTCATCACATCGTAAGCATACAACGAAGGCTGGCTGCTCCATCGTAACGCAACTTTTGTAATTAGGTCTTTGTAATTGCTGTATGAAACATTGCCTGTACCAATTACTACGCCGCGGTATCGCATGTAATTGTGTATGTCGAGGATAACCTTGACGTTATATTTTTGAGCATATCCGAAAGTTCTATCTATAAGGCCTGCATAGGTTGGATCAAAAGGTCCATTTAAAGTAGGTTGTAGTCTTTCCCATAGGATAGGAAAGCGAACCTTCCTCACTCCTCGAGCACTCCACTGACTAAAGTGGACTTCCAATGGAAAGATAAAATTCCTTTCGTTTACTCCTGGGAGGGACTGAGGAGCAAAGCCGGCGCCAGAAAGATTAATACCAATCAGTTGAGCGGTTTCGTCCAACGCCCAGCTCTGTTGAGTGGCTAAAAGCATAAAAACTATCGCGATGTTTTTTGAAGATTTGGCTAGACTGAACATCTATTTCACCGATAAGTACGTTTCAATGTATCTCCGATACCTTGTGTATCTGAATTGGTAGAGAAATCTTTAATTTTTTCAGACGGATGGCTCAGAAGAGACCGAATCGACTGAATTAGGCACTCATGGTATAGGTGCCTAATCTTTAGGTTATGAGGTCATGAAATTATAGGAATGGTACTTTTTCTTTGAACGGATAATTGATAGCTGGGCTGAATTTATCTGTATCCGATAGCTAAATAAAAAATTACTTAACTATGCGCCCCGTGACCTTAACTCTTAGGCCGCCATTCAAACGAAACTAATTATCGCCTTTCTTAATTATAGTTAATCAGCGTTATGGGTGCTATTTAGAACTGATATATATTCGGCTCGCGAGAAGGGCTGATAAGACGGTTTGATTCGATAAATGAATAAGCGCTGTGAACTTAGCTGAGCATCGGGCTGATTTGCTTTTTAAAACCGATTAAATAGGCATGATTCGATTTCAGACGAAAAGTTTAAAGGCCGATAAAAATTTCAGCTGAATCAGTTTTGTTTATCGCCTACCGCTTTAAATACAAAGAATAAATAAATTTTTAGGTGTAATTTTTTTATAAAATGCAGTCAAAAGCGCTCGATTGGTTTTTTATTAAATAGCCTGTAGAATGATGGGGAATTTTGAGGTGCGCTTGTCGCGCTGGTGATAAGGATAACGCGAATACTACAATATAAATGCTGGATTAGCGCTGGTTATCTGCTCAGATATTACATCTGAGATAGTTAAGCTATAGATATTTAATCAATTATTTGGGCGTAGGAGGCTTTAGGTGTTAAGAACTCTTTTGAATTATCAAGGATTCATATTGGGTAGCGTGAAACGAGAGTTTGAGTTGAAATATAAAAGCTCAATGCTGGGTGCAGCATGGTCGATTATTCATCCTCTTTCACTGGTAATTGTTTACACACTGATCTTTTCACAAGTAATGGGTGCACGCCTTCCAGGTGTGAACAACCCTGTCTCTTACAGTATATACCTGTGTAGTGGCTTGCTAACCTGGAACTATTTTGTGGAGATAATAAGTCGTGCGCAAAATACATTTATAGAGAACGGCGCCCTGATAAAAAAACTAAGCTTCCCAAAAATTTGCCTTCCTGTTGTTTTGTTAATTAGCGCAACTATTAACTTCACAATAATTTTTGTAATTTTTATGTTGTTTTTGGTGCTGTTTGACTATTTTCCAGGTGTGGTAATTATAGCGATATTGCCTGTTCTAATGGTGCAAATATTACTTGCAATAGGGCTTGGTATAACACTTGGCGTGTTAAATGTGTTCTTTCGAGACATAGGGCAGCTTTTCAACGTTTTCATTCAGTTTTGGTTCTGGGCTACACCTATAGTCTATCCAATAAATGTTCTTCCGCAGTGGTTCAAAAATGTAGTGGATTTGAATCCTATGACCGCAATCATAAGAGCCTATCAAGATATAATTCTTTCAGGTAGTTTGCCAAATATCTATACATTACTACCTTCCCTGTCATTAGGGATATTATTTTGTTTTATAGGTATTATTATGTTCCGCAGGCATGTCGGTGAAATGGTAGACGAATTATAATGGCTAAGATAATAGTTAAAGACTTAGGGAAGTCTTATAAAAAGTATAAAGGACGTTGGGGGCGTCTGTTACATTGGCTAGGATTTTCAAATAAATTCGAAGAGCATTGGGTACTAAGGCATATAGACCTAGAGGTTGAAGCGGGTGAAGCAGTTGGCCTCATAGGCGTTAATGGGGCGGGTAAGAGTACCTTGCTTAAGATGATAACAGGTATCGTAAGACCTACTGAAGGTTCTTTCTCAATCGAAGGAAGAGTTGCAGCGCTGTTAGAACTAGGCATAGGGTTTCATCCGGAGTTTACAGGTAGACAGAATGCTATAATGTCCAGTCAGCTTTTAGGGTACTCCGCAAGTGACATAGAAAGAGTACTTCCAGAGATCGAATCATTTGCGGAAATCGGAAGCTATATTGATAGCCCTGTTAGAACGTACTCTAGTGGTATGCAGGTTCGATTAGCTTTTGCTGTGGCTACGGCTATAAGACCCGATATTTTAATAGTAGATGAAGCATTGTCTGTCGGCGATATTCAATTTCAACAAAAATGTGCGGAAAGAATAAAAACTTTTAAACAGAAAGGTACAACTATTTTGTTTGTTACTCATGACATGAACGCGTTACACAGCCTTTGCGATCGAGGAGTGGTCTTGAGTCAGCACGGCTGCGTTTTTCAAGGGTCCACTGCTCAAGCCGTTGAAGCATATTTTGATTGTCTCGCACGGGACAAAGCTAGCGGAAATGAAGAGGTTCTTAATGATATAGAGAGTCTCCAGCCAAACACTCCTGCGCCGATTATTACACTCAGCGGTCTACACAAATATATTGACTATTACGAGTTAAAAAACAAAGATTTACAAAGTGTGAGCGTAATAAGCGAATCAGAAGCGTTCTGCCTTTTAATAAAGCTTAAAAATCTAGCTGGTATCGACGATCCGCATTTGGGATTCCGGATTCAAGATCGACTAGGCTTAGTTCTCTACGAGACTAATACCTATTGCCACGGGATTTCCCTCGGCAAGTATGTTCGAGCAGACGGAACAGCGATGCTGAAAATAGAGCTGTCCAATAGCTTATCAATGGGCGAGTATACGATTGCTTTTGGTTTGGAAAGCCAGGGTTATGGAGATGGCTTGTTCAAAAATGTATTATGCATTACGGAAACGGTAGGGGCTTTCACAATTATCCACGCTAAAGACGCCGCCAGATGGGCTGGCTCAACTAATATGCGGCCCAGCTTCGACTTTGAGGTTTGAATGAAATCTATATCTCCTTTTATTAGAAATCTGCACGACACAATATCGGATGGGCAAAAGGTATTTTGGATTGGATGCAATCCGACTGTCCAGTGCACTGCGATGGATATTACCTCTGGATCTAACTGTCGAGTATGCGAATATCATCATCGTTCCTTTGATTCAGTATGGATTTTCGAAACGCCTATCTTTGAAGTGGCAGTCGATTGGCGGCTGGTACTCGATGAAAGTATCAGGTTACTAAAAGAACACGGTACTTTAGTAATTAGGTCTCGAGATTGCGAGCATGGAACATTATTTGAGTTAAAAAGCTATCTTCACCGCTCTCATTTAATAGACGTTACGTTAGAGATGCAATATTCCTCAGAAGACGGGACGACGATCAGCGTTTATAAGGTCTTTAGGAAGTTTTTTAAAAGTTATACGGATAAGAGTTGGACAATAGGGATACTTTCTAATGGCGCAAAGGAAAGTAATGTAAGGAATTTGATTGATAAACTTCATAGTTTGAATTCAAATTTGGAATTCATTGTGTGCGGTCCAGTCTTTGAATACACCGAAGCTTTTTCAGTGAAGTTTATCGATGTAGATATCAACGACGCTTTGCCAAGAATTGGTGAGAAAAAGAACAAAATTATCCGAGCCGCAGCTAATGCGAATATTGCTATCTTCCATGATAGATACACGGTAGATGAAAGCTTCTTCGAAGGCTTCGATCAATTCGGTTACGACTTTGACTATTTAGCAGTGCGTCAACAGTATGAGAGCGGTAAAAGTTATCCTTCCTATGTGGGTTTTCAAAAGAAAGAGCTGAGATGGCAATCTCCATCTTTTGCGGATGATACTCGAGCGTTGTTTAACACACCGTTTGTTAACGGCGGAATAATTGTTGTAAAGCGCCATCTAGGAATAGCCTTTAATATAAACCCACTCCTTCTTCATAATGAGGCAGAAGATGTCGAGTACGGATATTGTCTCAGTGCGCTCGGCGTGATCCCTAGATATAACGTCTTTTCTTTGGCGACTACTGTAGGAACTCCTGAGGACTACACAAAGACCTTTCAGAAAACAGACGTAACTGAGGCGGCGTCAGATACCCAAAGGTCATTGGCTGCTTTAGCATTGAAGTTTTGGATAAAGCTCTCGCCTGACCAAAGGGCAAAAATTAAAAAAAGTAGGATTTATGGAAAAGTTAAAAGTATGCTTTTTAATTGATGATGGAATTATCCGGTCTCACCACGGGGTTAGAAGATACATTCTTTCGCTTTCAGATATTCTATCTAGTAGCTATGAATGCGAAATCTTTGTCGCTAAGCGTCATGTGTCAGGGCGCTTCATAAATTGGAACAAGTTGTATTTTCAAAAAGTCGATTATAGGGATAACGGATTTAAAGAAAACAGACTTGTGGGAAGAAACAAGCGGGAAATAATTTCCAATATTCCGCTTGCGTTTCAGCATAGCGAAGCATTCAGTGCTAGCGAGATCGCATCAATAAACTTTGGATGCAATCTACCTGATAGCTATGAGTTTGCTGTCGTGTGCGCGCCGTGGATGTTAACTGCTGACCTCTTGCTACCAAAAGCAAGAAAAACCTTTTGTATTGCGTATGATGCAATTCCGAACATCTATTCAATCAAAAGGCCCGGAGATGTAGGATTATTAAATTTTGCTAATGAGCATGCCCGCGGATACCAAATAGCTGAGACAAAATTGGATGGTATTTTAGCAATATCTGAAGACTCAAAAATGCAATGTGAGTCAATAGGGTTCGGGCGTGTTAAAGAGATATCAGTAATACCTCCATTTTTACCCGCTGGTTTTTCGGGATTATCGCCTAAAAGTGCGAACAAAAAAAAGCAGATAATATTGGCAGCTCCCTTCGATTTGCGAAAAGGGCTGGAAGCAATACCTGATCTAGTCAATGCTAGCGGAGCCGAGTCCCTTGTTATTTTTGGATCAGTGCGTTGTGACATTAGTAAGGTATACGAGTTTTACGACCGGCTATTAATGGATAATGTGGAATGGTGGTCATCTGTTAGCTATGATAAGCAAATAGAGCTTTATACCGATTCCCATCTCTTACTATTTCCGTCCTTAAATGAAGGGTTAGGGCTTCCTGTTCTTGAAGCCTATGCCTGTGGAACCTCGGTTCTTGTTTCAAACATCAGCCCGCTTAACAAAATTGCCTTAAAAGAAGATGTACTTAGTGACGATTTAGACGCTAGCAAAGCGAAGATTGCTGATCGTATCTCCTCTAATGCTGACCATAGCTTTCTTGCTAAATATGCAGATAAGGCGTGGGGTAGAGCAAACCTAGAAGCCGTATGGGGAGCTTTCTAGATATCGACTTTAATAGGACAACATCATGCCTACAGACCTAATTCTAGACATAGGGGCCAATATAGGCCAGTTTGGCTGTGAGGTTGGAAGGTTAAATCCAGATAAAAATGTTATCTGTATCGAGCCAGTTCCAGCGCTTGCAGAAACAATTCAACAACGACTTGCCGAATCGTGCTTATCGAACGTATCTGTAATCCGATCAGCAGTAGGACTCCAGGAAGGCGTTGCTGATTTTAACATTTCGAAGCGTGGCGATTGGGGAATATCAAGCCTATTGAAAATTAGTGTTAATAATGTTCAGGGTGATGATTATTGGTCTAGTCGCTCTGATCTTATTTACGATGAAACGTTTGAGGTAGAGGTTTCATCACTGGAGCGCATTTTAGACGGCGTAGATTTTGATCGAATTCCATTCATTAAAATAGATGTTCAAGGGCGGGATCTTGATGTCCTTAGATCGGCGGGGAAATATCTCTCTAAAATAGAGGCTGGCGTGGTTGAGGTGGTTTCTACGCTATCCTGCTCAATATACGAGGATGTGCATGACGATCTGCGCTCGTGCTTAAACTATCTTGATGAGAACGGATTTCAGGTTTCCTATATTAAGCCAAATGATCCCGCTGCAAATGAATTTAATGTATTTTTCACAAAGGTGGGTTGTGATCTAAAGGTTGTTGAAAGGGAGCTAAACCTCAGAGGATTGGAGGAATATGACGGAAAATTTTTTTGGCATGCATTTAGCGATAGCCCCAGATACGCTGATGATCTGCACAAAAAAATCATTGAGGAAAACGAACGGCTTTTAGCTAGAATCAGTGAACTAGACAGTGAAATAGTAAGACTCGATGCCGAAGTTAATAGGCTGAATATTGAGATTGAGTCAAACTATATTTTAAAGGAAAGTCAGGAGTAGATTATGCTAAATATTGTGATACCAATGGCAGGGCGCGGGAGCAGATTTTCAAATGCAGGTTATAAGCTTCCTAAGCCATTAATAGATGTTGGCGGAAGACCGATGATTGAAAGGGTGGTCATCAATCTGACACCTCAAACCGATTTTCGTTTTATATTTATATGCCAGAAAGAACACAATGATAGATACAATTTGACACAGATGCTGACTGATCTTAGTCCTGGTTCAATAGTTATTGACGTCGACGGAGTTACGCAAGGCGCTGCCTGTACTGTTTTATACGCAAGAGAATATATAGACAACAATAGCCCTTTGATGATTGCTAATAGTGATCAGTACGTTGACATAAGTATTAGCGATTATATTGATCAGATAAGTCGCAGGAATTTGGACGGTCTTCTAATGACAATGAATGCGGATGACCCAAAATGGTCGTTCGTCGGATTAGACGATGATTCAATGGTGACAAGAGTTGTAGAAAAGGAAGTCATATCTAATGAAGCAACTGTTGGTATTTATAACTTTGCGCATGGTTCTGATTTTGTTCGCTGCGCCGAGTTAATGATAGCGGAAGGTAATACGGTTAATGGAGAGTATTATGTTGCGCCTGTCTACAATTCTTTAATTGCGGAAGGTAAGCGGGTTGGCATTTATAACGTAGGTAGCGAGGCCCACGGTATGTATGGATTAGGTATTCCTAGCGACCTTGATCTTTTCTTAAGCTTAAACATTGTTTCGTAGGAGACTATCGTATGAAAATATTGAGTCATAGGGGTTTTTGGAGAAGTGCCGAGGAGAAAAATACCTTGAGCGCGTTTGAATTCTCCCGTGATAACGGCTTCGGTACGGAAACTGATGTTCGAGATTTAAATGGACGCTTGGTCATATCTCACGACATTCCAAATCAGGACGCGCTGGACTTATCCTGTTTTCTAGAAGTCTTTGCAGGAACTGATTTGCCCGTAGCTTTAAATATTAAAGCAGATGGGCTTTCTAGTGCGCTTGAAAAAGCTGTATCTGAATATGATTTGAAAAATGCCTTTGTTTTTGATATGTCGGTCCCGGACATGAGGTCTTACTTCAAAACAACGTTACGGGTATTCGGCCGTTTTAGCGAGGTCGAGCCAGTAGTGGCGTGGGTAGATAGCTGTGAGGGTATATGGCTTGATGCTTTTGAGTCAACTTGGTATACCTCAGATGACATAAAAAAATTATTAGATTTGAAAAAGCACGTTTGTATAGTTTCGCCTGAGCTGCATTCCCGTGGATATGAATCTGTTTGGCAAGACTTGAAAGAACTAAGTACATACGAAAACCTAATGTTGTGTACCGATCACCCAGATAAGGCTAGCGTTTTCTTTGGAGTCTGACATGATCAAAGCTATAATTTTCGATATGGATGGTGTCCTTATTGAAGCAAAGGATTGGCACTATGATGCGCTGAATAGGGCCCTTGCTCTGTTTGGTTTTTCGATTAATCGATATGACCATTTGAAAACATATGATGGGTTGCCAACGAAACGAAAGCTAGAAATGCTTTCTATTGAGTCTGGTCTGCCAGTGGAATTGCACTCATTCATAAATGAGATGAAGCAGGCTTATACAATGGAGCTAGTTTATCAGTGCTGTAAGCCACGGTTCAATCACGAATATGCACTTTCACGGTTGAAAGCGGAAAATTATAAGTTGGCGGTGGCCTCAAATTCTATAAAGAATACAGTCGACGTTATGATGCAAAGGTCCATGCTTGATAAATATCTTGATGCTGTCTTGTCTACAGACGACATATCGCGTCCTAAGCCGCATCCTGAAATTTATTTGGCAGCCATGTCGAGGCTTGGTGTTCAGCCCGGGGAATGTCTCATCGTTGAGGACAACGAAAACGGTATTAAAGCTGCTCTAGCTTCCGGTGGGCATGTCATGGCAGTAAAGGAAGTTAGTGACGTCACATATCAAAACATATCGGCTAGAGTCGCGGAGATTGAGGGCGGTGCACGATGAATATCTTACTTCTAGCGGCAGGCCCTTCCGATATCGATTCTCATGATGGAGCTTATCCACTTTGTCTCGCAGAGTTCGATGGGGTACCTCTAATTCAACACATTATAGAGTCGATTTCCCCTCTTGAACCCTCAAATCTAATGGTGGCCCTGAAAAAAAATGAGATTGATCGCTACCACTTAGATAATGTAGTAACTATGCTTTCCCCGAGTGCTAAAGTTATATCTGTACAAGGTGAGACTAAGGGAGCAGCTTGCACAGCTTTGCTCAGCATAGGGCATATTGATAATGATGAACCCCTTTTAATTATAAATGCAAATGAGTTTCTAACGTTTGACTTTAACGACGTTATTGACGATTTTCGCAAGAGATCTCTAGATGCTGGTGTTGTTACTTTTTCGTCAATTCATCCGCGATACTCGTACGTGAAGCTGTCTTCTGAAGGCTTCGTTATCGAGGCATCAGAAAAAAATCCAATCAGTAAAAACGCTACAGTTGGATTTTATTGGTTTAAAAGAGGAGCCTTTTTTGTATCTGCAGCGAAAGGAATGATTCGAAAGGATGCGAAGACAAATGGCATATTTTATATCTGTCCTGCATTAAATGAGCTTGTATTGAATCAGCTCGTTATAGGGACGTATCAGATAGATCTGGATGATTATCATCCTTTCAAAACTGAACGTCAGCTGATGCAGTACAACGCCGGATGAGGTTTTTATGAAAAATTATGAATTGTCGGACATGATAAAGGGCTGGTTTGTTGGGGGGTTTGACCCCTCGGCTTACAAGACGCAAGATTGCGAAGTCGCGGTAAAAAAGTATAATAAGGGCGATTTTGAATCGGAGCATTTTCATAAAGTTGCGACCGAGATCACTTTGATTGTTTCTGGGACGGTAAGAATGATGGGTAAAGAATGGAACGAGGGACAGATTATAGTTCTGGAGCCAGGTGAGGTTACCTCATTTGAAGCTATTAGTGATGCGGTCAATGTAGTGGTAAAATTACCCGGTGCACTCAACGATAAATTCATTGTGGAATGAAAAATGGCTAACTTTATCGGGTCAAACGCTCTAATCACAGGCATAACGGGGCAGGACGGCGCTTATCTGGCGCAGCTATTGCTCGATAAGGGGTATACCGTTTTCGGTACATACCGGCGTACAAGCTCGGTGAATTTTTGGCGTATTGAAGAAGTTGGTATCGCTAATCATCCGAATCTGCATTTAATTGAGTATGATCTAACCGACCTTTCGTCTAGCATTCGTCTGCTGCAGACCACCCAGGCTACTGAGGTCTATAACCTCGCTGCTCAGAGCTTCGTAGGCGTGTCCTTCGACCAGCCGGTAACCACCGCCGAGATCACCGGCGTAGGCCCGGTGAACTTGCTCGAAGCCATCCGCATCGTCAATCCCAAGATCCGTTTCTACCAGGCATCCACCTCGGAGATGTTCGGCAAGGTCCAAGCCATCCCGCAGATCGAGAGCACCCCGTTTTACCCACGCAGTCCCTATGGTGTGGCCAAGCTTTATGCTCATTGGATGACCATCAACTACCGCGAGTCCTACGGCATCTTTGGTACCAGCGGTATCCTCTTCAACCACGAGTCCCCCCTGCGCGGCCGCGAGTTCGTGACCCGTAAGATCACCGACAGCATCGCCAAGATCAAGCTGGGCAAGTTGGACGTACTGGAGCTGGGCAACCTCGACGCCAAGCGTGACTGGGGCTTCGCCAAGGAATACGTCGAAGGCATGTGGCGCATGCTGCAGGCCGACAAGCCGGATACCTATGTGCTGGCCACCAACCGTACCGAGACCGTGCGCGACTTCGTCAGTCTGGCGGCCAAGGCCGTGGACATCCAGCTGGAATGGAAAGGCGAAGCGGACAAGGAAGAAGGCTATTGCACCCGCAGCGGCAAGAAGATCGTCGCCGTGAATCCGAAATTCCACCGTCCCGCGGAAGTGGATCTGCTGATCGGCGATCCCGAGAAAGCCAGGCGCGAGCTGGGTTGGGAGCCCAAGACCACCCTGGAGCAGCTCTGCCAGATGATGGTCGAGGCTGACCTGCGTCGCAACGAACAAGGCTTCTCGTTCTAACTAAGGGGATAGGCATGCCAACCGCTCTGGTCACAGGCGCATCGGGCTTCACGGGACGCTATCTCATCCAAGCGCTCAAGGCGCGGGGATTCAAGGTAGTCGGATTCGGTAGCAGTGCTACCGGTGCGGATGTCACCCTGGCATGCGATCTCACCGACAAGGCAGCGGTCGCCGCTGCCGTAGGTCAGACGCAACCGGACTGGGTCATCCATCTGGCGGCGCTGGCCTTTGTCGGACATGCTGATCAGGAAGCCTTCTATCAGGTGAATCTGTTCGGCACCTTGAATTTGCTGGAGGCGCTCGGCGCACTCGAGCGCCAACCTCAGCGTGTGTTGATCGCCAGTAGCGCCAACATCTACGGTACTCCCGGCATCGAGGTGATCGACGAATCCGTCTGTCCGGCGCCGGTCAATCACTACGCCTGCAGCAAGCTGGCCATGGAGCACATGGTCGCTACCTGGTATGAGCGCCTACCCATTGTCATCACACGGCCGTTCAACTACACCGGTCCGGGCCAGGACGAGCGCTTCCTCATCCCCAAGATCGTCGGTCATTTCGCACGTGGCGAGCCAGTAATCGAGCTGGGTAACCTGGACGTGAGTCGAGATTTCTCCGATGTTCGCGATCTGGCACAGGCCTACTTGGGGCTGCTAAACAGCGATTATCGCTCCGGTCCCGTCAACGTTTGCTCGGGCAAGGCAACGGCGCTACGAACCATCATTGAAATGATGGAGCGCATTGCTGGTTATTCGCTAGAGGTCCGGATCAATCCGGCTTTCGTTCGGGCCAACGAGATTCCGACGCTGCGTGGCAGTGATGCACGCCTGCGCGAGGTGGTAGGGACCAGGGATCTGATTCCTCTGGAGCGGACGCTCCAGGATCTCTACGCGGCCTTGGGGGGAGGTCGTTGACCACATTGAACGTCGGGTTGGGCAGCACGGTTTGGTCCTCTGGGGTGGCCAAGGGGCATCTCGATGGGATCGGCATCTATACCCGGTCGTTGTCCCAAGCTCTCGCAACCCGCTCGGACGTCCAGGTTCGCCCCTATACCTTCGGCGTAGATACCCCGCTCCTGGATTGCGGTGTGCCAGTGAGCCTGGCGCCGCATTTCCCCAAATTCGTTTTGAAGAACGCGCTGCTGGGTGCTGACCGCAGTGTCGACCAGCGATTGGCGAACGAAGTCGATATCTTTCACGCACCCGATCATCACATTCCGCGGCTCAAGAATGTGGCGATGGTGGCCAGCGTGATGGATCTGATTCCGCAGATTCATCCCGAGTGGGTCACGCTCAAGCTGCGTAGATTGAAGAACTGGCTGTTCAATCAGAGTGTGGGTTGGGCCGATCAGGTCATTACCATCTCTGAGTACAGCAAGAGCGATATCGTCAGGCTGCTGGGCATTGCGGAAGAGCGGGTTCATGTCACGCCGCTCGGCGTGGACGCGCAGTACTTTGGCCGGCAATCCGACGTCGCGCGCGAGGAGGTGCTACGCAAGCATGGCCTGGAGCCTGGCTTCTTCCTCTTCGTCGGTACCCTGCAACCGCGCAAGAATCTTGCAGCTGTCCTCACTGCCCACGCTCAGCTACCTGAGACCCTGCGCAAGCGGCACCCCCTGGTCGTAGTCGGACGCAATGGCTGGCGTGCCGAGACCCTGGTCGAGGAACTGCGTGCCCTGGAGGCCAGGGGGGAGGGCAAATGGCTGGAGTATCTGCCGCAGGATGAAGTCATCGCCCTGCTGCAGAGTGCGGCTGCCCTGGTATTCATGTCCTTGTTCGAAGGCTTTGGTCTTCCGGCTATTGAGGCCTTCGCCGCGCGTTGCCCTGTGATCTGCTCCAACACCACCTCGTTGCCGGAAGTGGTCGGTGATGCAGCAATACAGGCCAATCCGCAGGAACCAAGCGCCATTACTCAGGCGATGCTGGAGGTGCTCGACGATCCTCTGGCAGTTCGCCAGCGAGTAGATGAAGGCGAACGGCGCGCTTGCGGCTACACCTGGGGCGCCTGCGCCGCCCGAACGCTAGAGGTGTATCGCCTAGCCCTGCAAGGCCGCTAGGCCCCTGATATCAGGCAAGGGCCTCGCGGTATACCTCGATGAGCCTAGTGGCCATAATCTCACTGCGAAAATGCGTCTCGAAGCGTGCCCGGGCGGCTTGCCCGAAGCGGGTCCGCAGCTCGGCATCTTGCCATAGTGTTATCAAGCCCTCGCGCATAGCCGCAGGCTCCGGTCGCACGCCGATCCCAGTCTGGCCGTTTAGATTGATTTCGCTCATGCCCGAGCCAATCTCGCAACTCAGCATGGGTTTGCCGTACATGGCCGCTTCCAGTAGTGCCATGCCGAAGGCTTCGGAGCGCAGGTGCGAGGGGAAGACGAAGCTCTCACAGCCTGTGTAGAGCGCCGCCAGATCTTCTTCGCTTTGACGCCCCAGAAAATGACAATTCTTAAGATCCAGCCGCTCGCACTGTGCACGCAGCGCCTCGCCTTCCGGGCCGGCACCCACGATCGCCAGGGGGTAATCCAGCCCTTGGAGCGCTTCGAGCAGCAGATGCAGACCTTTGTAATAGCGCAACACCCCTACGAACAGGAGATAGCGCGGTCCGAGGCGCTGGCGCCAGCTTGCGAGCCGCTGCGGACCGGCCTCCGGATAGCTGGCAGGATCGAGGCCATAGGGAATCACCCGGACCTTGGTGCCCAGACGCTGCAGGGTAGGGCTGGATTGGCGATAGGGTTCGGTGGCCGCGATGACGCAGGTTGCGTTGCCCAGGAAGCGTTGCATCAGGGGCGTATACAACTTGAGTAGATGGCGTTGCTTGACGATGTCCGAGTGATAGCTCACTACATAGGGCTTGCCTGGCCGCGTCAGCAGCTGCAAGACGTCCATGAACGGCCAGGGAAAGTGGAAATGCACCAGATCGACAGCGCGAGCCTCCTCGGCGAAAGCCCGGAAGGCTGCCAGGGACAGCCCGGTCGAGGCGAGGTCGAGATCCTGCTTGGCCCTGCGGACGGGAATACCATCCACTTCAAGACGTTCCGGATCCGGATGTGTGCTGAGCGTCAGAATCCGGTGATTAATCCCGAAGCCTTTCGTCGCCAGGCATATCTGGCGAATCACATGCTCAATGCCGCCATGGGTGTCAGGTAGATACGTCTTGAAGACATGCAGAATACGCATGATCGATCGAGGCCCAAAAGGAACGCACCCTATCACAAAGCAGTAGGGAAGATCTTCGAGGGATTTTCGTAGAGCCTGTCGACCACTCTTGAAGTGGAGCTGTTAGCCCGTTTTCAGGAAACATACCGTGCTCTTCTTTAGAAGAACTATGTGCTGTTGTTCAAGAAAGCGCCAAAGTGTTTTCTATGAGATTTCATGGATGTGCTTCTGCGATAAGTGATCGCCTGCCCTTAATCGGGGTTGTTTCAAAAAAGATAAAAGATCTTTTTGATGAAATTGATCTGGCAGACTTTTATTGGTCAGTTGACACGGTGGAGTTATTGAGTTTCATCGAAAATAGAGTGGCTGAATTCAAAGCCAATACAGATAATGCCTATGGTTGTGTTAAATCGTTCGAGCCAATACTCTAGGCTCTGTCTGAAAAGTCGACGCGCCAACAGCGATCGATGCAGGCCAGGGT
>NZ_WHOV01000178.1:0-9441 GCF_009765395.1 Pseudomonas sp. BAV 4579
GGCAGGACGCCGAGCAAGGCGCGAGGGGCAGGAGGCCCCTTCGTGCCGTGCCCCGGAGCGGCACCGGAGCGAGGGCACCCGGAGCGAAGCGGAGGGCCGAACTGTCGGGGTGTGCTTTCTTTTGCTTACTTTTCTTTGCACAAGCAAAGAAAAGTAAGTCGCCGGCCAGGCGAAACAAGGATCTTCAACAAATCGCGATGATCAGCTTAGGCAACAAAATCCAATCTCCTCCCCTCCCAAAAAAAAACGCCCACCAAATCCAATCCGGCGGGCGTCATCCAAGGGGCCCAAGGGGGAAAACTCACCCCTCCAGCGACTCCACCCCCAACTCATCCCACACCGCCTCCGCCAGATGGAAGGTGGCATTGGCCGCCGGGATGCCGCAGTAGATGGCGCTCTGCATGATCAGCTCCTTGAGCTCCTCCCGTGTCACCCCGTTGCTGCGGGCGGCACGCAGGTGCAGGCGCAATTCGCCTTCGCGATTCATGCCGATCAGCATGGCGATGGTGATCAGGCTGCGGGTATGTCGCGGCAGACCCGGGCGGGTCCAGATGTCGCCCCAGGCGTGGCGGGTGATCATCTCCTGGAATTCTTCGTTGAAGGGGGTCAGCTTTTCCAGGCTGCGATCGACGTGGGCGTCGCCCAGCACCGCGCGACGGACCTGCATGCCGGCTTCATAACGTTCTCTTTCGTCCAAGATCGACTCCTTCAGGCGCTCAGAAAGGCCAGCACGCGCTGGGTAAAGGCAGCGCCCATCTGCACGTTGGACAGGTGGGCGGCGGGAAACTCGACGTACTCGGCGCCCGGGATGCGCTCCTGCAGGAAGCGGCCGTCGGCCGGGGTGGTCACGGCGTCGTGGCTGCCGGCGACGATCAGCGTCGGGGCGCGGATGGCGTCCAGTACCTCGCGGAAGTCGGCGTCGCGCACCGCTGCGCAGTTGGCGGCGTAGCCCTGGGGCGAGGTGCCGGCGAGCATGGCGACGATGCGGTCGACCCGATCCGGCTCGGCGCTGGCGAAATCAGGGGTGAACCAGCGGCCGATGGAGGCGTCGCGCAGGTCGCGCATGGCCTGCTCGCCGCCGGCTTCGACGGTCTGGATGCGGGTATTCCACACCTCGGGGGTGCCGATCTTGGCGGCGGTGTTGCACAGCACCAGGCGGGTGATCCGCTCGGGGGCGTTGATGCCCAGCCACTGGCCGATGGAGCCGCCCATGGACAGGCCGCAGAAGGCGAATTGGTCGATGCCCAGGGCGTCGGCCAGGGCCAGGACGTCGCGACCGTTCTGATCCATGCGATAGGGACCGGGCGTCACCAGGGAGGCGCCATGGCCGCGGGTGTCGTAGCGCAGCAGGCGAAAGCGCTCGCTGAAGGCGGCGGCCTGGTCGTCCCACATGGCCAGGTGGGTGCCCAGGGAGTTGGACAGGATCAGCACGGGGGCGCCCGCGGGGCCCTCCAGTTGGTAGTTCAGGTCGCCATCGGCGAGACGTACGCAGGGCATCAGGCAGTCCTCTGGTCTAGGGATGGGTAGGCAGGGTGCGGTGTTCGGCCAGGGCGCGGGTCACCCAGGCGCGGGCCTGACCCTGGTAATGGGCGGGGTCCAGCAGGCGATCCAACTCGGCGCTGTAGAGTTCGGCGGTCACTTCCGGCGTATCGCCCAGTACCTGGCGCAGGTGACGCCCTTCCTGGACGGCGCGCTTGCAGCTCTGCTCCACCAGGTGGTGAGCGGCTTCGCGCCCCAGCCGTCCGGCGAGGGCGATGCTGACCGCCTCGGCCAGCACCAGGCCGTGGGTCAATGCCAGGTTGGCCTGCATGCGCGCGGCGTCGACCTCCAGCCCGGCGACGATGGCCTGGGCTTGCTGCAGGGCGCCGGAGACCAGGCAGAACAGCTCCGGCAGGGTTTCCCACTCGGCGTGCCAGAGCCCCAGGCTGCGCTCGTGCTCCTGAGGCATGGCGGAAAACAGGGTGCTGACCAGACCCGGCGCGCGGGTGGCGGCGGCGATCAGCACCGCGGCGCCCACCGGATTGCGCTTGTGCGGCATGGTGGAAGAGCCCCCCTTGCCCGGCGCCGAGGGCTCGAAGACCTCGGCGGCTTCGGTCTGCATCAGCAGCGACAGATCACGCCCCAGCTTGCCCAGGCTGCCGGCTACCAGGCCGAGCCAGGCGCCAACCTCGACCAGGCGATCGCGCTGGGTGTGCCAGGGTTGCTCCGGCAGGCTCAGCGCCAGCTCCCGGGCCAGGGCCTCGGCCACCGGCAGGGCCTGATCGCCGAGGGCGGCCAGGCTGCCCGAGGCGCCGCCGAATTGCAGCACCAGCACCCGCGGCCGCAGTTCGGCCAGGCGCTGGCGGTGCCGGGTGATGGCGCCCAGCACCCCGGCCAGTTTCATACCGAGGGTCACGGGCGTGGCGTGTTGCAGCCAGGTGCGGCCGGCCAGCACGGTACCGGCATGACGCTCGGCCTGGATGGCCAGGGCCTCGGCCAGTCGCGCCAGGTCGGCGTCCAGCAGGTCCAGCGCCTGGCGGATCTGCAGCACCAGGCCGCTGTCCATGGCGTCCTGGCTGGTGGCGCCACGATGCACATGGCGCTCGGCGTCCGGATCCTGGGCGGCGATCTGCCGGCCCAGCGCCTTGACCAGCGGAATGGCGGAGTTGCCGGCGCTGACCACGGCCCGGGCCAGCTCGGCCGCGTCATAGCGCTCGGCGCGGCAGGCGGCGGCGATGGGCGCCACCGCCGTCTGCGGGATCACCCCCACCGCCGCCTCGGCGCGCGCCAGGGCCGCTTCGAAGTCCAACATGCCCTGCAGTCGGCCGTGGTCACAAAACACCGCGCGCATGGCGGCGCTGGTGAAGTAGGCGTCGAATAGCAGGTTGGACATGGATCTTCCTCAAGTGGCGGAGCAGCCAACAAAGCGTAGCGAGCGGTTGTCAGGCGGGTGCGCGCGGCGCGCAGGAATCGGACCGGGCTCGCGCACGAGTGGGCGAGTGGTACATGAGGATTCCGAGCACTGCACGCGCCCGCATGGCGAACGCGCAGTAGTTTTGTTGGTTGCTCCTAGTGGTCGTGATGCAGGTAGGTGGCTTGCCGCGGTAGCCGGAGGCTGACCAGGAAGGCCACCGCCAGCATTACCGAGACATAGATGTAGAAGACTTCTTCATGCCCCTGGGTCTTGAAGCTCAGGGCGACGAATTCCGCCGAACCGCCAAAGATGGCATTGGCCACCGCATAGGACAGGCCCACGCCCAGGGCGCGCACTTCCGGCGGGAACATCTCCGCCTTCACCAGGCCGCTGATGGAGGTGTAGAGGCTGATGATGGCCATGGCCAGGCAGATCAGCAGGAAGGCCACGAAGGGACTCTGGACGCTGGCCAGCGCGGTGAGGATCGGCCAGGTGCAGACCGTACCCAGGCCGCCGAACAGCAGCATGGAGGCGCGCCGACCGATGCGGTCGGATAGCATGCCGAACAGCGGCTGCATGAGCATGAACACCAGCAGGGCACAGGTCATCACGGCGCTGGCGGTCTTGGCGTCCATGCCGCTGGTGTTGACCAGGTACTTCTGCATGTAGGTGGTGAAGGTATAGAAGATCAGCGAGCCGCCGGCGGTGTAGCCGAGCACGGTGAAGAAGGCCGCCTTGTGATGCTTGAACAGGCCGCTGAGGGTACCGGCCTCCTTGTTGGCGCGGGTCTCGGCGGTGGTGGTCTCTTCCAGCGAGCGACGCAGGAACAGCGAGACCACGGCCGCGGCGGCGCCGACCAGGAAGGGAATCCGCCAGCCCCAGGCACGCAGGTCGGCATCGCTCAGGACCTGCTGCAGGATCACCACCACCAGCACCGCCAGCAGTTGGCCGCCGATCAGGGTGACGTACTGGAAGGAGGCGAAGAAGCCGCGCTGGCCACGCAGGGCCACCTCGCTCATGTAGGTGGCGGTGGTGCCGTATTCACCACCCACCGAGATGCCCTGCAGCAGGCGCGCGAGCAGCAGCAGGGCCGGCGCCGCGACGCCGATGCTGGCATAGGTGGGCAGGCAGGCGATGGCCAGGGAGCCGGCGCCCATCATCAGGATGGAGATGACCATGGAGGTGCGCCGCCCGTACTTGTCGGCGACGCGCCCGAAGATCCAGCCGCCCAGGGGCCGCATCAGGAAGCCCGCGGCAAAGACGCCGGCGGTGCTCAGCAGCTGCACGGTGGGATCGCTCTTGGGGAAGAAGGCGGCGGCGAAGTAGATGGAACAGAAGGCGTAGACGTAGAAGTCGAACCATTCCACCAGGTTGCCGGACGAGGCGCCGACGATGGCGAAGATGCGCTTCTTGCGCTCCTCGAAGCTGTAATGCGGGTGAGTGCTCATGGAGATCCTTAATTATAGGTATGGATGGACGGGGGACAGCCTACCGCCATCGGACCAGGAGAGACACACGCGGTTACAGGGGGTATGGGCATGGAGGAAGTGAAAGCGGGACGATTTTCCGGCCTAGCCGCTCTGCAATGAGAGGCTTATCGCGGCCATGGGCCGCTCCTACAGGTACATCGAGCTCTTGTAGGAGCGGCCGCATCGGCGGACCGCCTGGCCGCGATTTGCCTCAGCGCCAAAGCCTCAGACCCCGTCCACCCGCTCCACCGCCAGCGCCAACCCCTGGCCGACGCCTACGCACATGGTGGCGAGACCCAGACGGCCGCCGGTCTTCTGCAGGTGGTGCACCGCGGTGAGCACCAGGCGGTTGCCGCTCATGCCCAGGGGATGACCCAGGGCGATGGCGCCGCCGTTGGGATTGACCTTGGGGCTGTCGTCGGCCACGCCCAGTTCGCGCAGGACGGCGATGCCCTGGGCGGCGAAGGCTTCATTGAGCTCGATGACGTCGAAGGCCTCGATGGACAGGTCCAGTTGCTGCAGCAGCTTGCGCACCGCCGGGGTCGGACCGACGCCCATGATGCGCGGCGCCACTCCGCCGCTGGCCATGCCCAGTACCCGGGCGCGGGGCGTGAGGCCGTGCTTCTGCACCGCTTCCGCCGAGGCCAGGATGATCGCCGAAGCGCCGTCGTTGAGGCCCGAGGCGTTGCCGGCGGTCACGGTCCGGTCCGGGCCGTTGACCGGCTTGAGCTTGGCCAGGCCTTCGGCGGTGGTGTCCGGACGCGGATGCTCGTCCTGCGCCACCACCAGGTCGCCCTTCTTGCCCTTGATCGTCACCGGGACGATTTCCTCGGCGTAGTAGCCGGATTCCTGGGCCGCCGCGGCGCGCTGCTGGCTGCGCAGGCCGAAGGCGTCCTGGTCGGCGCGGCTGACGCCATAGTCGGCGGCGACGTTGTCGCCGGTGACCGGCATGCTGTCGACGCCATAGGCCTCCTTCATCGCCGGATTGACGAAGCGCCAGCCCAGGGTGGTGTCTTCCAGCTTCTGGCCGCGACCGAAGGCGCTGTCGGCCTTGCCCATCACATAGGGCGCGCGGGTCATGGATTCCACTCCGGCGGCGATCACCAGGTCCATCTCGCCGAGGGCGATGGCGCGATAGGCCTGGCCCACCGCCTCCATGCCCGAAGCGCAGAGGCGATTGAGGGTCACGCCCGGCACCGTTTCTGGTAGTCCCGACAGCAAGACCGCCATGCGCGCCACGTTGCGGTTGTCTTCCCCGGCCTGGTTGGCACAGCCCATGAACACCTCGTCCACCGCCGTCCAGTCCACCTGGGGATTGCGCTCCTGCAGCGCCTTGAGCGGAATGGCCGCCAGGTCATCGGCGCGCACCGCGGAAAGTCCGCCGTTGAGCCGGCCGATGGGGGTCCGAATGGCGTCGCAGATATAGACGGGGCGACTCATTCCTCAGCTCCTTTCTGGCCGCCGTGGGCGGCATTGGTCCGGGCCTGCAGATCACGCAGGGCCGCGAGTTCGGTCGCCGTCGGCGCCGCGCTGGTGGCGACCTGGTCGGCGAAACGGATGGCCCAGCCGGTGGCGGCCACCACCTGTTCGCGGGTCACCCCGGGATGCAGGGCGGTCACCACGAATTCGTGGGTGCCGGCTTCCGGCTCCATGATGCAGAGGTCGGTGATGATGGCTGTCGGCCCCTTGCCCGGCAGACCCAGCTGCTGGCGATGATCGCCACCCTCGCCGAAGCCCACCGAGGTGATGAAGGCCAGCTTGTCGACAAAGCTGCGGTGCGACTGCTTGAGGATGATCAGCACCTCCCTGGCCGAGCCGGCGATCTCCGGCGCGCCGCCGGCACCCGGCAGGCGCACCTTGGGCTGGTGGTAGTCGCCGATCACCGTGGTGTTGATGTTGCCGAAGCGGTCGACCTGGGCCGCGCCCAGAAAGCCGACGTCGATGCGGCCGCCTTGCAGCCAGTAGCGGAAGATCTCGCCGGTGGGCACCACGGTGTCGGCGGTCTCGGCCAGTTCGCCGTCGCCGATGGACAGCGGCAGCACCGAGGGCTTGGCACCGATGGGGCCGGATTCGTAGATCAGCACCACGTCCGGCGCATGGGTCAGGCGTGCCAGATTGGCGGCGGTGGACGGCAGGCCGATGCCGACGAAGCAGACGCTGCCATTGCCGAGGCGGCGTGCGGCGGCCACGGTCATCATTTCATTGGTGGTGAAGTCGCTCATGAGTCAGGCCTCCGCAGCCAGCTTCGCCTGGAAGGCGGCGAAGTCCGCGGTACCGCGGATGTAGGTGTCGATCCACTGGGTGAAGGTGTCGCGATCGCGAGCGATCGGGTCCCAGGCCTGGTAGAAACGGTTGTCCCGCTCGTAGTAGCCGTGGGCATAGGACGGATGCGCCCCGCCCGGCACCACGCAGACCGCGCTGAGCGCCCAGGTCGGCAGCACGCAGGCGTTCATCGGCGCCTGGAGGTCGTCGACGATCTCCTCCACGGTGACGATGCAGCGCTGGGCGGCCAGCGCCGCTTCCTTCTGCACGCCGAGGATGCCCTGGATCAGCACGTTGCCCTGGCGGTCGGCCTTCTGCGCATGGATGACGGTGACGTCGGGGCGCACGCTGGGCACCGCGGCGAGCTGCTCGCCGGTGAAGGGGCAGGCGATGAACTTGATGTCCGGATTGACCTTGGCCAGGTCCGAGCCCTGATAGCCGCGCAGGACGGCGAAGGGCAGGTTGGAGGCGCCGGCGACATAGGCGTTGGCCAGGGCCGCATGGCTGTGCTCGGAAATCTCCAGCTGGTGCGGCCAGCCCTTTTCCACCGCGTCGCGCAGCCGGTGCAGGGAGCCGACCCCGGGATTGCCACCCCAGGAGAAGATCAGCCGCCTGGCACAGCCGGCACCGATCAGCATGTCATAGACCAGGTCGGGGGTCATGCGCACCAGGGTCAGGTCGCGCCGGTTCTGGCGGATCAGCTCGTGGGCGGCGGCGGTCGGAATGAGATGGGTGAAGCCTTCGAGGGCGACGGTCTCACCATCGTGGACGAAGCGCTGGATGGCTTCGCTCAGGGACAGGATCTGGGCCATGGATTGTCGACTCGCGTCTTTGTTGTCGGCGCCGCCCGGTGCGGCGGTCTGGAGTCAGACTACAAAGCCCTACCCACGCAAACAATCCGATAATCGACTAATAGTTCGATTATCGAACAGCATCGTTTCTTGGACTGTCGACCGCTTCGACGCGCAGCGCGCTGTTGCAGCGGCTACACTGCCCTCCCCTCATCCAGAGCCCAGCCGATGTCTGACAAGCCCCGCGCCTCCCTCGAAGGCATCACCCTCGAAGCCCTGCTCAACCGCCTGGTGGAGCATCACGGCTGGGAAGAACTCGGGCGGCGCCTCCCGCTGCGCTGCTTTACCCATGAGCCCAGCATCAAATCCAGCCTGACCTTCCTGCGCCGCACGCCCTGGGCACGGGAAAAGGTCGAGCAGCTCTATCGGCGCCTGCCGAAGCAGGGCTAGGGCAGGGCCCGGGGCAACTGCCGGACTAGGATTTGGTCCCCAGCAGGCCACGCAGCGTCTGCTGGATATCGGCTGGCAGGACCACCGTCTTCGCGTTGTCGCTGGTGGCCAGCTTTTCCATGGCATTGATATAACGCTCGCCCAGCAGATAAAGCA
Source organism: Pseudomonas sp. BAV 4579 (assembly GCF_009765395.1). Taxonomy (NCBI): domain Bacteria; kingdom Pseudomonadati; phylum Pseudomonadota; class Gammaproteobacteria; order Pseudomonadales; family Pseudomonadaceae; genus Pseudomonas; species Pseudomonas sp. BAV 4579. Next base: position 8,022 of record NZ_WHOV01000178.1, read on the forward strand.
CCGGCGTCGGTTCGCTGCCCACGGCTTCGGAGATCTTGCTCAGGGCGGCGGCGGAGGCCTGCGCCAGGGTCACCTGGGCCACGCCGTCGCGCTTGGCGGCTTCGAGACGGGCATCGGCCTCCAGGATGGCGGCCTGCTTGGCGCCTTCGGCCCGGGTCACCACCGCCTTGCGCTCCCGCTCGGCGGCCGCCTGCATTTCCATCGCCGCCTGCATCGACGGGGTCGGCTTGAGCTCCTGCACCTCCACCGCCTTGACGGTGATGCCCCAGTCCACGGTCTGCTCGGCCATGCTGACCCTCAGCCGCGCCTTGATCTCGTCTCGCGAGGACAGCGCCTGGTCCAGTTCCATCTCGCCGATGATGGCGCGCAGCGAGGTCATCGCCAGGCTGGTGATGGCCTGGGCATAGTCTTCCACGCCATAGGCCGCCTTGGCCGGATCGACGATCTTGGCGAAGCACAGGGCATTGGCCAGGATCACCGCATTGTCGCGGGTGATGACCTCCTGTTGCTGCACATCTAGGATCAGGTCCTTGGTGCTGAGGCGGTAGCTGACCTGGTCCATGTAGGGGATGAGGAAATTCAGCCCGGGCTTGAGGGTGGTGCGGTACTTGCCGAGGCGCTCGACGATCCACTCCTGCCCCTGGGGCACCAGGCGCACGCCCTTGGCGACGGTGACGACGATGAAGACCAGCAACAGCAGGGCGACGATAAGACTGACACTCATGGACTCTGTCCCTATGGATGGAAGACGTCAGGATTGACGGGCGACCTTGACCAGGTTGCCTTCGAAGGCCAGCAGTCGAACCCGCTCGCCGGCCGCGATCTCGGCATCGGCCAGGCAGGGCCATTCATCGCTGCCGAGGATGGGTTTCTGGAAGCGCACGCGGCCACGGGCGAAGGGGCCGACCGCCGCGACCAGCAGGCCGATCTCGCCCAGATGGACGTCGGCGCTCCAGTCTTCACCGGGCTTGCCACGGTCCTTGCCATAGCGAAACCAGAGAAACACCGCCACCAGCGAAGCCAGACTCCAGACCAGCAGTTGCACGGCCAGCGCCAGCGCCGGCAGTACCAGCAGCAGCACGCCGACCAGCAGGGCGCCCAGGCCGAACCAGATCAGGAAAAAGGCCGGCACCACCAATTCGCTCAGCATCAGGCCGACGCCCAGCACCAGCCAGTACCACCATTGCACGTCCATTGCCGCTCCTTCCAGGTAACGCCACAGCATGGCTGCTGCTGCGCTCATCCGCCACCAGGGCCTCCGAGTGGTACCGAGCGCCCGATGAAGTGGCGCCCTGTCGCGCAGGCGGGGGCGCGCCTGGGCACCGTTGGGCTTCGCTGTGCTCAGCGCCAACCTACGGGCGGATTGGTAGGTTGGGTTGAGACGGCTCCATCGTCGAAGCCCAACAAGGCGAGGTCGAGC
>NZ_WHOV01000179.1:0-3857 GCF_009765395.1 Pseudomonas sp. BAV 4579
GCTCCTGCAGATGGCGGTGGTCATGACCTTTGCCGCGGGCTGCCCGGTGGTCAAGGTCGGCCGCATGGCCGGCCAGTTCGCCAAGCCACGCTCCTCCGGCGATGAAGTCCAGGACGGCGTCTCGCTGCCGGCCTACCGCGGCGACATCGTCAATGGCATCGACTTCACCGAAGGCAGCCGCATCCCGGATCCGCAGCGGCTGATCCAGGCCTACAACCAGTCCACCGCGACGCTCAATCTGCTGCGTGCCTTTGCCCAGGGCGGCTTCGCCGACCTGCACCAGGTGCATCGCTGGAACCTGGACTTCATCGCCAACTCGGCCCTGGCCGACCGCTACCACCAGTTGGCGGATCGCATCGACGAGACCCTGGCCTTCATGCGCGCCTGCGGCCTGGACACCGCGCCGCAGGTCAAGGAAACCAACTTCTTCACCGCCCACGAGGCGCTGCTGCTCAACTACGAAGAAGCCTTCGTCCGCCGCGACAGCCTGACCGGCGACTGGTACGACTGCTCCGCGCACATGCTCTGGATCGGCGATCGCACCCGCCAGCCCGACGGTGCCCACGTCGAATTCCTGCGCGGCGTGAACAACCCCATCGGCGTCAAGGTCGGCCCTTCCACCACCAGCGAAGACCTGATCCGCCTGCTCGATACCCTCAACCCCGAGAACGATCCGGGGCGTCTCAATCTCATCGTGCGCATGGGCGTGGGCAAGGTCGGCGATCACCTGCCGCGCCTGATCCAGACCGTGGAGCGCGAGGGCCGCCAGGTGCTGTGGAGTTCCGACCCCATGCACGGCAACACCATCAAGGCCTCCACCGGCTACAAGACCCGGGATTTCGCCAGCGTGCTGGGCGAGGTCAAGGAGTTCTTTGGCGTGCACCAGGCCGAAGGCACCTACGCGGGCGGCATCCATATCGAGATGACCGGGCAGAACGTTACCGAGTGCATCGGCGGCGCCCGCCCGGTCACCGAAGACGCCCTCTCCGACCGCTACCACACCCATTGCGACCCGCGCCTGAACGCCGACCAGTCCCTGGAACTGGCCTTCATGATCGCCGAGACGCTCAAGGGCATCCGCCGCTAGGCAGAGGCGCGGCGCGATCTAGTGCCGCGCCACAGCCTCACGCAAGACGTCCGCCGGCTCGTGCAACTGCAGGTCGGCGAGACCCAGCCAAGCGGCCAGGGCGCGCAACTGCCCCGCCAGGGCATCCAGCCCTTCGTCATCCAAGCCTGCTGCCTCCAGATGCACCGCATGCACCGCCAGGCGCGAGTGCGCCCGCTCGGCGCGCAGATCCACCCGGGCCGCCAGTCGCTCCCGATAGAGAAAGGGCAGCACGTAGTAGCCATAGACCCGTTTGGGCGCCGGGGTATAGATCTCCAGTCGATAGCGGAAACCGAACAGCTGCTCGGTGCGCTCGCGCTCCCAGACCAGGGAGTCGAAGGGCGACAGCAGCGCCGCCACCTGCACCGGACGCCCGGGATTCGGCGCCTCGGCCACATAGGCCGGCTTCGACCAGCCCTGCACCTGAACGAGCCGCAGACTGCCCTCCTCCTGCAATTCGGCCATGCCCTGCCGCGCTTCGGCGGGACTCAGGCGAAAGTAGTCGCGCAGCTGGACTTCGCTCGCCACGCCCAGGGCACGGGCACTGCGCAGCAGCAAGGCCCGGCGCGCGGCTTCCGGCGTAGGGGCAGGCGCCGCGAGGATCTCCGCCGGGAGCACCCGCTCGGGCAGGTCATAGAGGCGCTCGAAGCCGCGCCGTCCGGCCACCGTCACCTCACCCGCGGCGAACAGCCACTCCAGCGCCAGCTTGCCCGGACTCCAGTCCCACCAGGGACCGGCCTGCTCGACCCGCTTCGCCAGGCTGCCAGCGCCCAGGGCGCCGCGCTGCACCACCGCCTCCAGGGTCTGGGCGACGACCTGCGGCTGCTCGACGGCGAATCGCGCCAGCTGCCGATAGATGCCAATGCCCTGGCGCGCCTGATCGCGTCGCCAGCGCAGTTCGGCCCAGACCTCGGCCGGCACCAGCGAGGCCTCGTGAGCCCAGCATTCATAGAGCCGCCGCTTGCTCCCCTGCCCCCAGGCCAGGGCATCGAAGTCGGCGAAGGCATAGCGGCCGAGACGACTGAACAGCGGCAGATAGTGCGAGCGCACCAGGGCATTGACCGAGTCGATCTGCAGCACATTCAGGCGTGCGGCCTGGCGGTACAGGGCGGCCAGGCCCGCGCCGCCCTTGGGTTGACTCCCGAAACCCTGGGCACGCAAGGCCAGGCGCCGGGCTTCGCGCAGGGAAAGGCTATCCATCCGAGCTCCTGACAGAGACAGGTGATCTTCCACCCTAGCAGGATCGGCGGCGGCCCTCCTCTGCGGGTTGCCGCCAGAACGGCTTGTCGGCTTCCTGCCAGGCATCGGCGCGACTCAGACCGAGGTCGTGCAGCGCGCCCTCATCCAGTCGATAGAGGGCCCGGCGTTGGCGAGATAGCTCGACCGCCCGGCGCAACCAGGCCCAGACCTGCCGCAGACGGAAAATGACGCCCGGAACACCCGCGGTACGCGCAGCCGAATCTTGGTGAGTGATGAGCTGAGCCATGGTGGATCTCCTGCTCCAGGGGGTATGGCTCAAGTCTGGACGCTGGCATAACATCAATCCAACGAATCTTTCTGATGCGATCCATTCGCCTGGTTGATGCTATGAATTATCCGAGCATAGAGACCGATCTGTTGCGCACCTTTGTCGCCATCGCCGATCAGGGCGGCTTCACCCGCGCGGCCGAGGTAGTCAATCGCACCCAGTCGGCGGTGAGCATGCAGATGCGCAAGCTCGAAGAGGACGTACTGCAGCGGCGGCTGTTCGAACGGGACGGCCGCCAGGTACGCCTGACGGCGGAGGGTCAGATCCTGCTGGGCTTCGCCCGGCGCATCCTCAAGCTGCATGGCGAGGTGATGACCACCCTGCGCGAACCGCACATGGTGGGTACGGTGCGTATCGGCACCCCCGACGATTACGTCATGAGGTTCATTCCCGGCATCCTGGCCGGCTTCGCCAAGGCCTATCCGCTGGTGCAGGTGGATGTCCATTGCGAGACCACCGCCGGCCTGCTGCAACGCCAGGACCTGGACCTGACCATCGTCACCCGTGAACCGGGCAACGAGATCGGCCTGCCCCTGCGGCGCGAGCGCTTCGTCTGGGCCGAGGCGCCGGGTTTCGATATCCACCAGCGCGATCCGCTGCCGCTGGCGATGTTCAACACCTCGTGCTTTCTCAGCGAATGGGCGCGCCGGGCGCTGGACAATCGCGGCCGCGGCTATCGCCTGGCCTACAGCAGCCCGAGCCTTGCCGCCCTGCTCGGCATCGTCAAGGCCGGCCTGGCGGTCACTGCACAACTGGAAAGCCTGCTGCCGAGCGAGCTACGCCGGCTGGGAGAAGCCGACGGCATGCCCGACCTGCCGGCCTGCTCCATCGAACTGCTGCGCAATCCGCGCAGCGCCTCGCCGATCATCGACACCCTCGCCGAGCACATCGCCGAGGGCTTCCGGCAGTAGTCAGCGCAGCGCCAGCAGCACCGCACACAGCAGCAGGAAACCGCAGAACAGCAGACGCAGCAGCCGCTCAGGCAACTGGTGCGCCAACTTCACGCCCCAGCTCACGCTGAGCAGTCCACCCAGGGCGAGCGGAATACCCACGCTCCAATCGACTTCCCCATGCCAGGCATAGCTGGCCAGGGTGACCCCGGTGGTCGGCAGCGCCATGGCCAGGGACATGCCCTGGGCCGCCACCTGGGTCATGCCCATCACCCCGGCGAGAATGGGGGTGGCGATCACCGCGCCACCGACGCCAAACAGCCCGCCAACCAGC
>NZ_WHOV01000180.1:0-5178 GCF_009765395.1 Pseudomonas sp. BAV 4579
CCCTCTTCCCCACCAAACCACCGTGCATACCCCAGCGTCGCCTGGGCATGCTCGCGCATGATGCCCTCGGCACGGGCGCCCTGGCCGCGGACCAGGGCGTCGAACAGCGCATGGTGCTGCAGGTGGGCGAAGTTGAAGCGGCGGTATTCACGGTCGAGATTCCCGGCATCCACCGCCAGGGCGCTCACCGAGGCGAAGGGCAGATGCTCGTGACGACCCAGGGCCAGGGCGATGGCCGAATTGCCGCTGGCGGCGACGATGGCCTGGTGAAAGGCCCGGTTGAGATCGTGGTACTCCTCCAGATCCTCCAGCAGCACATGACCCTTGGCGAACAGCCGATCACCCCGCCGCAGGCAATCTTCCAGCGTAACGCGGGTGGCAGCGTCCAGGCCCCGTTCGGCGGCCTGGCGCGCGGCCAGGCCTTCCAGCACCCCGCGCACCTCCACCGCGCCCTCCAGATCGGCCCCGGTCAGGGCCCGCACCTGATAGCCACGGGCACCGCTGCGCTCCAGCAGACCTTCCTCGGCCAGGGTGCGCAGGGCCAGGCGCACCGGCATGCGCGACACGGCGAAGCGCTCGGCGGTGGGAAGCTCCGCCAGGCGTTCGCCCGCGCCCAGCTCGCCGGACAGGATCATCTGCCGCAGCGCGGCCAGCACCCGCTGTCCCGGCTTGCTCATGGCTGCCCCTCGCCGGCGTTGATCTCGGCCAGCAGCCACTGGCGAAAGGCCTGCAGCGACGGCAGCCCTTCGTTGCGCGGCGGATAGACCAGGTAATAGCTGCGGCGACTGACCAGCGCCGGGCCGCAGGCCAGCAACTCGCCCTGCGCCAGTTCGTCTTCCACCAGCACCCGAGGCACCAGGCCGATGCCGATGCCGGCGCGCACCGCCTGGATCAGGTGCGAGGTCAACTCGAAACTCGGCCCCGGGCGCATGGCCCGGTGCGGCAATTCATGATGCCGGAACCACTCGCCCCAGGCCTGGGGATTGTTGGCCACGCCCAGCAGCAGCTGGTCGGCCAGGGTGGCAGGCATGGCGTCCGGCAATTCGGCCAGGGTCGTCGGACTGGCAATGACGACGAGCTGCTCGGCTTGCAGCGGATGGGCCCGCAGCCCCGGCCAGTCGCCGCTGCCGACGCTGATGGCGGCGTCGATCTCGCTGGCGGCGAAGTCCACCGCCTGGATGCGAGAATGCAGGTGCACCAGCATCCCGGGGTGGGCGGTATAGAAGCTGCCCAGGCGCGGCAGCAGCCACTTGGAACCAAAGGTCGGCAGCACCGCCAGGCGCAGGGTGCCCTGTCCGGAGGCGAAGGCCATGGCCTGCAGGGTGGCGCTGCGGATCTGCCCGAGGGCCAGCCCCAGCTCGCGACTGTAGGCGCGCCCCACATCGGTGAGCACGATCTGCCGGCCCTCGCGACGAAACAGCGTCAGCCCCAGCAACTGCTCCAGCGCCTGCACCTGGCGGCCGACGGCGCTCTGGGTCAGCGACAGCTCCTCGGCCGCCCGGGTGTAGCTCTCATGGCGCGCCGCCGCCTCGAAGGCCAGCAGCAGCGACATGGAGGGCGTCAGGCGGCGGTGATTCATTCAGGATCTTCCGGCATAGGCGGCGGAATCTTCGGTTGTGGCGCCGCCGCGCTGTGGTGAGAATGCTTACTATAGCCAGAAAAGGTCGACGCCATTCCTTCGCTCGCTGAAGGAGACGGCCGTCCGCCGCCAGAGAGCCCGCCTGATGAACATGATCGCCCGCCTGCCGGCCCCGGCGCCCCTCGCCGCCGCCTATACCGACTTCCTGACCACCCTCGCCGCCAGCGGCTTCCAGGGCGAGATCGCGCTGGACCACGCCAACCGCACGGTCATGGCCACCGACAACTCCATCTACCAGCGCCTGCCCCAGGCAGCGGTCTTTCCCAAGGACAGCGCCGACGTCCAGTGCCTGGCCCGGCTGATGGGCGAGGCGCGTTTCCAGGGCGTGGTCCTGACCCCGCGCGGTGGCGGTACCGGCACCAACGGCCAGTCCCTCACCGACGGCATCGTGGTCGATCTTTCCCGCCACCTGAACAGGATCCTGGAGATCAACGCCGCAGAGGGCTGGGTGCGGGTCCAGGCCGGCGTGGTCAAGGACCAGCTCAACGCCGCGCTCCGCCCCCACGGCCTGTTCTTCGCCCCGGAGCTGTCCACCTCCAACCGCGCCACCATCGGCGGCATGATCAACACCGACGCCAGCGGCCAGGGCAGCGTGACCTACGGCAAGACCCGCAACCACGTGCTGGAACTGGACGCCTACCTGATCGGCGGCGAACGCCTGGAAAGTCGCCCGGTGGACAGCGCCGAACTGGACGCCCTCTGCGCCCGCGACGATCGCACCGGGGCCGTCTACCGCTGCGCGCGGGACATCGCCGAGCAGCAGGCCGAACTGATCGAGGCACGCTTTCCCAAGCTCAATCGCTGCCTGACCGGCTATGACCTGGCGCACCTGATCGAGGCGGACGGCCGCTTTAACCTCAACAGCGTGCTCTGCGGCGCCGAAGGCTCCCTGGCCTTCATCGCCGAGGCCAAGCTCAACGTCCTGCCGATTCCCAAGTACTCGGTGCTGGTCAACGTCCGCTACGCCAGCTTCATGGACGCCCTGCGCGACGCCCGCGCCCTGATCGAACTCAAGCCGCTGTCCATCGAGACGGTGGATTCCAAGGTGCTCCTGCTGGCCATGCAGGACATCGTCTGGCACAGCGTGGCGGAGTATTTCCCCGAGGATGTGCAGCGCCCCACCCTGGGCATCAACCTGGTGGAATTCAGCGGCGACGATCCCGAGGAAGTGGACGTCCGCGTCCAGGGCTTCCTCGACCACCTGCGCCAGGACACTACTGTCGAGCGCCTCGGCCACACCCTGGCCATCGGCCGCAACGCCGTGACCCGCGTCTACGCCATGCGCAAGCGCGCCGTGGGCCTGCTGGGCAACGTCCAGGGCGAGATCCGTCCGCAGCCCTTCGTCGAAGACACCGCGGTCCCGCCCGAGCGCCTGGCCGACTTCATCGCCGAATTCCGTGCCCTGCTCGATGGCCACAACCTCCAATACGGCATGTTCGGCCACGTCGACGCCGGAGTGCTGCACGTGCGTCCGGCGCTGGATCTCAAGGACCCGCGCCAAGCGGCGCTGGTGCGGCCGATCTCCGACCAAGTGGCCGCCTTGACGCAGAAATACGGCGGCCTGCTCTGGGGCGAACACGGCAAGGGCGTGCGCTCGGAATACGCGCCGGCCTTCTTCGGCGACCTCTACCCCGCGCTGCAGGCGCTCAAGGGCGCCTTCGACCCGCACAACCAGCTCAATCCGGGCAAGATCGCCACCCCGCTGGCCAGCGGCGCCGAGCTGCTCAAGGTCGATGGCGTGACCCTGAGTGGCGAACTGGACCGCACCCTCGACGAGCGCGTCTGGCAGAGTTACGGCACCGCCATGCACTGCAACGGCAATGGCGCCTGCTACAACTACGATCCCGACGACGCCATGTGTCCGTCCTGGAAGGCCACCCGCCAGCGCATCCATTCGCCCAAGGGGCGGGCCGCCCTGATCCGTGAATGGCTGCGCCTGCAGGGCCAGGCCGGCATCGATGTCCTGGCCCCGGCGCCGCGTGGCGCCCTGAACTGGCTCAAGGCCCTGCCGCAGCGCTGGCGCAATGGCCGCCAGGCCGAGGCGGACTTCTCCCACGAGGTCTATGACGCCATGGCCGGCTGCCTGGCGTGCAAGTCCTGCGCGGGCCAGTGCCCGATCAAGGTCAATGTGCCGGAATTTCGCTCGCGCTTTCTAGAGCTCTATCACCGTCGCTACCTGCGCCCACTGCGCGACTACCTGATAGGTTCGCTGGAATTCAGCCTGCCGACGTTCGCCCGTACACCTGGCCTCTATAATGCCGTCATGGGCGCCACGCCCATCCAGCGGCTGTTTGCCGAGCGCATCGGCATGGTCGACAGCCCCCTGCTCAGCCGTTTCGACCTGGTACCGGTCATGCATCAGTGGCAGGTGCAGATCGCCACCCCCGAGCGGCTGCTGGCCCTGAACGATGAAGAACGCGCCAAGACCGTGGTGGTGGTGCAGGATGCCTTCACCCGCTACTTCGAGACGCCGCTCACCGCCGCCTTCCTCGAACTGGCCGCGCGCCTCGGCCAGCGAGTGTTCCTCGCCCCCTATCGCGCCAATGGCAAGCCGTTGCAGGTGCAGGGTTTCCTCGGCGCCTTCGAGCGCACGGCGCGGCGCAACGCGGCGGGGCTCGCCAGCCTGGCCGGCTTCGGCGTCAAACTGGTCGGCCTCGATCCGGCCATGACCCTGGTCTATCGCCAGGAATACCCCAAGGTCCCCGGCATCGCCCGGATGCCCGAGGTCCTGCTGCCCCAGGAGTGGCTGCTGCAGGTGTTGCCGAAAGAGCAGCAGGTAGTCAGTGACAAGGTCTATCGCCTGCTCGGCCACTGCACCGAAAAGACCAACGCCCCGGCCAGCGTCAGCCAGTGGCAGCAGGTGTTCGAGCGCCTGGGCCTGGGCCTCAAGCCGGAAAGCACCGGTTGCTGCGGCATGTCCGGCACCTACGGCCACGAGGCGCGCAATCTGGCGACCTCCAGGGTGATCTACGACCAGTCGTGGGCCCGCGCCGTAGCCGTCCCGGCGGAACAGGGCGAAGCCCTGGCCACCGGCTATTCCTGCCGCAGCCAGGTCAAGCGCCTCGACGACCGCCGCCTGCGCCATCCGCTGGAAGCGGTGCTGGATGCGGTAAGGGGCTGAGTCCGCATACCTGTCAGGTCCATCGCTGAACGCCTGCACGGATAGCCCCCTCTCCCTCCGGGAGAGGGTTGGGGTGAGGGGCCCACGCCACCAAGCCCTATCGCGGCCATGGCGGTACGCCGACGCGGCCGCTCCTACAAGCGCATGACACCCTGTAGGAGCGGCCCATGGCCGCGATTAGCGTGCAGCGTTTTCCACGCGCGGGCGATCAGGCCGACGGGCAAACACCCTAGACCCAGGCAAGCTACATAAAGAAGGAAAACCCTGAGAAAGCCCGACCAGAAAAATCGCGCCCAAACGAAAAAGCGGCCACTAGGGCCGCTCTTCGATGGCTGCTGGCGTTCAGAACCAGACAACCTTTAAATGGCGCAGCGGACGGGACTCGAACCCGCGACCCCCGGCGTGACAGGCCGGTATT
>NZ_WHOV01000181.1:0-570 GCF_009765395.1 Pseudomonas sp. BAV 4579
CACCCTCCTGCTTACGCAGAATCTAGTGTGTTGCGTTCACCGGTTGAATCCACAAGACAAACCCTAGTAGATAATTTTCGCTTTCTAATTGTCTGTCAAAATCCCACGCAGCCAATGGATGTCGTGGGTCTCCTTATTAGCTTTTTTGCACCACTTGTCTTATATTTTTTCTTTGCTCGTGGTCAGGGATTGCCGTTCCGCTTAAACGAGTCTCTGAGAATGTCATGGGATCGAAAAAATCAGCTACAACTGCATTTGAGCGGGCCTGTACCCCGAGCGATTTCACAAAAATACATTCTGAAAACGGCATGTGAGCTCCATAGCCATCTCACCCAACTCAGAAGGCACAACATCTACAATACGACAGTATTAGAGAGTTGGCTTTTCTTGAGAAAAGCAATTAAAATCAGCCCCGCTTAATTAAACTTCTTCAAAAACTTTACTTTGCGGATCTTCACATTGCTCATTGCAGAGCAGCACTACTGCAAAATAAGCCAAAACGACTGGCATTGATATTAGGGCTTGTCTGAAAAGTCGTGTTTGCTAGCCTGCCCCTGTGATGGCGATGGA
>NZ_WHOV01000182.1:0-11577 GCF_009765395.1 Pseudomonas sp. BAV 4579
AGGGGCACGCGGCGGGGCGATCACCGGCTCGCGGCGGCTGTCGGCGGCGCTGATAGCGCCCAGCAGCTGCTTGTCCTTCGGCGCGGCCGAGGGCACGCCCGGGGCACGGATACTGAGGTCGGCATGGGCCTGGGCGATCTTCGCGTGGGTCTTGCGCAACTCCGCCTGCAGCTCCGCGTTGGGCGCAGCCGGTGCCGGAGCCTGATAGTCCAGCGCCGCGGTCAGCTCGACCCCGCCGGCGACCCGGCGGTTGCTGAGGATGGCGGCATCCGGGCCCAGCTCGTCGCGTACCAGCTTCATGGCTTGACGCATATCGGCAGCGAAGAAACGTTTGACTTGCATGATCTAGACCTCAGCCATTCTGGCCAACGGTAGCGACGATGGTGACCTGCTTGTTGTCCGGAATTTCCTGGTAGGCCAGAACACTCATGTTCGGTGCCGCCATCCGGGCGAAGCGGGACATCATCCCGCGGATCGCACCGGCCACCAGCAGCACCACTGGCTTACCCATCATTTCCTGACGCTGCGCCGCCTCGATAAGGGAACGCTGCAGTTTTTCAGCCATGCCAGGCTCGAGGAACATGCCGTCCTCGGCGCCTTGACCGGCCTTCTGCATACTACTTAGCAACATCTGTTCCAACCTTGGCTCAAGGGTGATAACAGGCAGCTCAGGCTCCATTCCCACGATGTTCTGGACGATCGCGCGGGACAGGGCGACCCGCACGGCACCGGCAATGGCGGCGGGATCTTGACTCCGCGGCCCGACGTTGGCGATGGCCTCGGCGATGGTACGGATGTCGCGGACCGGCACCTGCTCCTGCAGCAGCTGCTGGAGGATCTTGAGCAGGGTCGAGAGGGAGACGATGCCGGGCACCAGCTCCTCGGCCAGCTTGGGCGAACTCTTGGCCAGCACCTGCAGCAATTGCTGGACTTCCTCGTGACCGATCAGCTCGTGGGCGTGCTTGAAGAGCACCTGGTTGAGGTGGGTAGCGACCACGGTGCTGGCATCGACCACGGTGTAGCCGAGGGATTGGGCCTGGTCGCGCTGGGTGACGTCGATCCAGACGGCCTCCAGACCGAATGCCGGATCCTTGGCGGCGACGCCGTTGAGGGAGCCGTAGACCTGACCGGGGTTGATGGCCAGTTCGCGATCCGGATAGATCTCGGCCTCGGCCACACTGACGCCCATCAAAGTCAGACGATAGGCGTTGGGCAGCAGGTCGAGGTTGTCGCGGATGTGCACCGACGGCATGAGGAAGCCGAGGTCCTGGGAGAGCTTCTTGCGCACGCCCTTGATCCGCGCCAGCAGCTGGCCACCCTGGTTGCGATCGACCATGGGGATCAGCCGGTAGCCGACCTCCAGACCGACCATGTCCACCGGGGTGACGTCATCCCAGCCCAGCTCCTTGGCCTCAGCCGGACGCTGTACGGGGGCCAGGTCCTGCTGGTTCTTGGCTTCCACCTCGGCGGTCTGCTTGGCCTGGCGCTGGCGCTTGTAGATCAGCCAGGCACCGGCGGCAGCGCCACCGCCCAGGCCGAGGAACGGCAGGTGCGGCATGCCCGGGACCAGGCCCATGGCGATAATGATGAAGGCCGAGACCGCCAGCGCCTTGGGCGAGGCGAACATCTGACGATTGACCTGCTGGCCCATGTCCTCGGCCGAAGACACCCGGGTCACCATGATGGCCGCGGCGACCGACAGCAGCAGCGAGGGGACCTGGGCGACCAGGCCGTCACCGATGGTCAGCAGGGCGTAGATGCGCGCCGCTTCGCCGAACGGCAGACCGTGCTGGGCCATGCCGATGGCCATGCCGCCGATGAGGTTGATGAAGAGGATCAGCAGACCGGCGACGGCGTCACCGCGGACGAATTTGCTGGCACCGTCCATCGAACCGTAGAAGTCGGCTTCCTGGCCCACTTCGGTCCGACGCTTCTTGGCTTCGACCTGGTCGATGATGCCGGCATTGAGGTCGGCGTCGATGGCCATCTGCTTGCCGGGCATGGCGTCCAGGGTGAAACGCGCCGACACCTCGGAGATACGGCCGGCACCCTTGGTCACCACCACGAAGTTGATGATCATGAGGATGGCGAACACCACCGCACCGACCACGTAGTTGCCGCCGACCACCACCTCGCCGAAGGCCTGGATGACCTTGCCCGCGGCATCGTGGCCATCCTGGCCGTGCAGCAGCACGACGCGGCTCGAGGCCACGTTCAGCGCCAGGCGCAGCAGGGTCGACACCAGCAGGATGGTCGGGAAGACCGCGAAGTCCAGCGGCCGCAGGGCGTAGACGCTGACCAGCAGGACCACGATCGACAGGGCGATGTTGAAGGTGAACAGCACGTCCAGCAGGAACGGCGGCATCGGCAGCGTCATCATGGCGAGCATCGCCAGGACGGCCAGCGGCACGCCCAGGTTGCCGCGAGCCAGACCGCGCATGTTGCCCATCATCATGGATTTGTCGACTTTCACACCCATTCCTCGCTTGCCGGTGCCTTCGTCACGGAAAGTTGACGCAGCGCACTGTTCGCAGGGGCTTGAGCAAGCTCCGGGCCAACTGCTCAAGACCTTGAATCAGCGAGGTTTTCCCGGGGGCGATACAGGACTGGTTACGGATCGCCGGAATCGTCGGCTGAACCGCGGACGGCAGCCATGAGTCTGTCTAGGGACCCGCGCTAGCGCGCCTATCCGAGGAACATCATCATGAGAATCTGGACCGCGACGCTGTTGGCCACCTGCCTGGCCGGAACCGCCCAGGCGGCCGAGTCCCTGACGATCCCGCTGAACAAGGTCACGACCGACGGTGTGGGCGAAAGCGTCGGCAGCGTACAGGTGACCCGTTCCAAGTATGGCCTGGTCTTCACGCCCGATCTCAAGGGCCTGGAGCCCGGCATCCACGGCTTCCATGTCCATACCAAGCCCAACTGCGGCGCGGCCGAGGTGAATGGCACCCTGACCGCGGGTGGCGCCGCGGGCGGCCATCTGGATCCGCGCAACACCGGCAAGCACAGCGCGCCCTGGTCGGACGACGGCCACCTCGGCGAATTACCGGCGCTCTATGTGACCGCCGACGGCCAGGCCACCCAGCCGGTGCTGGCACCGCGCCTGAAGCGCCTCGAAGAGCTCAAGGGCCATGCGCTGATGGTGCATGCCGGTGGCGACAACTACGCCGACCAGCCCAAGCCGCTGGGCGGTGGCGGCGCGCGCGTCGCCTGCGGCGTCATCAAGTAGGCGCCTTCCCCTCCTCATCCCGCCGCAGATCCGGCGGGATGGGCAGATCGGACAGCTTGGGCTTGCGCCCGCGACCGGCGCGGAATTGCCTGAGCTGATAGACATAGGCCAGGACCTGGGCCACGGCGACGTAGAGACCGGCCGGAATCTCCTGGTCCACTTCGGTGGAGAAATACACCGCCCGCGCCAGCCCCGGCGACTCCAGCAGCGAGACCTGATGCTCCTGGGCAATCTCGCGGATCTTCAGCGCGGTGAAATCGCTGCCCTTGGCCACCAGCACCGGCGCCCCACCCTTGGCTGCATCGTACTTGAGCGCCACGGCGAAGTGGGTCGGGTTGGTGATGACCACATCGGCGTTGGGCACCTCGGCCATCATCCGCCGCTGCGCCATCTGCCGCTGCATCTGGCGAATCTTGCCCTTGACCTCGGGCTTGCCCTCGCTGTCCTTGTACTCGTCCTTGATCTCCTGCTTGGTCATCATCAGCTTCTTGCGATTGCTGAGGATCTGGAAGGGTACGTCCACCGCAGCGATGATCAGCAGCCCCAGGGCCAGCAGCAGGGTGGCATGCCCTACCACCTGCATGCTGTGCAGCAGCGCCTGCTCGGTCGGCAGCTTGGCGATCTGCAGCAGCGCCGTGCGTTCGCTCATCAGCACCATCACCGACACGCCCAGGATGATGAAGAACTTGCCCAGCGCCTTGAGCAGCTCCACCAGAGAGTTCTTGGAGAACATGCGTGTGATGCCGGACAGCGGATTCATCCGGCTCGGCTTGGGCGCCAGCACCTTGCCGGAAAACAGGAAGCCACCCAGGGCGATATGACCAATGATGGCGGCGATCACCACCAGGGCGATCATCGGCAGCATGCCGATCATCGCTGCCTTGCCCGAGGCCAGCAGGAAGGTGCCCATGAAGCGCTCGTCCATGACCTCTTCCCGACGCAGGGAGAAGTTGCTGCGCATCACCTCCAGCAGCTTGCCGCCGAGGAAGGCGCCATACATCAGCAGGCCGCCGACTCCCGAGAGCATGACTGCCACCGTACCGAGTTCGCGTGATCGCGGGAGCTGCCCCTCCTCCCGGGAATCACGCTTGCGTTTCTCTGTGGGGTCTTCTGTGCGGTCTTCGCCATCGGATTCAGCCATGTGGCGTATCTCCTAGCGGGCTCGGGCGAGTTCGCGCAGCCATTGCAGCGCCTCGCTGGCGAGACTTTCATAGTGGGAGAGGATGTCGGCGGTGCCGAGCCAGACGATGACCATGCCCAGCACCACGATCAGCGGCATGCCGACGGAAAAGATGTTCAGCTGCGGCGCCGCGCGGGTCATGATGCCGAAGGCGATGTTGACCACCAGCAGCGCAGTGATGGCCGGCAGCACCAGCAGGATACCGGCGCCCAATACCCAGCCCAGTCGCCCGGCGACCTGCCAGAAGTGCTCGACGCTCAGGGTGTCCCCCACCGGCAGGGTGACGAAGCTTTCGGCGAGGATCTCGAACACCACCAGGTGGCCGTTCATGGCCAGGAACAGCAGCGTCACCAGCATGGTGAAGAACTGGCCCATCACCGGCGCCGAGGCGCCGTTGACCGGGTCGATCATGGACGCGAAGCTCAGGCCCGCCTGGGTCGAGATGATCTGGCCCGCCACCACGAAGACGTGGAAGAACAGCTGCAGGCTGAAGCCCATCACCGCGCCGATGAGGATCTGCTCGACGATCAGCGGCAGCGCCTGGGGGCTGATGGCATCCACCTGCGGCATCGGCGGCAGGGTCGGTACCAGCACCAGACTCAAGGCCAGGGCCAGATACATCCGCACCCGCACCGGGACAAGGGTAGTGCCGATGATGGGCATGGTCATCAGCAGCGCGGCGATGCGAAACAGCGGAAACAGGAAGCTGCCGACCCAGCCGCCGATCTGGGCGTCGCTGAGGGCGAGCATGGGCTAGCCGATCAACCGCGGGATGTTGGCGACCGAGGTCTGGATGAACTCCATCAGCTGTCTGACCATCCAGGGACCCAGCACGATCAGCGTCAACAGGGTGACGATCAGGCGCGGCAGAAAGCTCAGGGTCTGTTCGTTGATCTGGGTCGCCGCCTGGAACACCGCCACGATCAGGCCGACGATCAGACTCGGCACCACCAGCACCGCCACCAGCAAGGCGGTGAGCCAGAGGCCCTGGCGAAACAGATCGACGGCGACTTCAGGGGTCATTTCGCTTCTCCACGCAAAGGGGGCACCGCTAGACGGTACCGAAGCTGCTGGCCAGGGTACCCATGATCAGCGCCCAGCCATCCACCAGCACGAACAGCATCAGCTTGAACGGCAGCGAGATGATCATGGGTGACAGCATCATCATGCCCATGGCCATCAGCACGCTGGCGATCACCAGGTCGATGACCAGGAAGGGAATGAAGATCATGAAGCCGATCTGGAAGGCGGTCTTGAGTTCGGAGGTGACGAAGGCCGGCACCAGGATCGACAAGGGCGCCTGATCGGCACTGGGAATATCGGTGCGCTTGGACAGCCGCATGAACAGGTCCAGGTCCGATTGCCGGGTCTGCCCCAGCATGAAGTCCTTCATCGGCACCTGGGCGCGGGCGATGGCGTCCTGGGCACTGAGTTGTTCGTTCAGGTAGGGCTGCACGGCGGTGGTGTTGATGCGGTCGAACACCGGCGCCATGATGAACAGCGAGAGAAACAGCGCCATGCCCACCAGTACCTGGTTGGACGGCGTGGTCTGCAGACCCAGCGCCTGGCGCAGAATGGCGAAGACGATGACGATGCGGGTGAAGCTGGTCATCAACATGACGAACGCGGGAATGAAGCTCAGCGCCGTCATGATCAGCAGGATCTGCAGGCTGACCGAGTACTCCTGCTGCCCCTGGCCGTTGGTACTCAGGGTAATGGCCGGAATCGACAGCGGATTGGCCTGCCCGGCCTGCTGCGCCAGCGCCAGGGGCGCGAACAGCAGCACGGCCAGGCCCAGCAGCCAGCCCAGGGTGCGCCCCAGACCGGCCGGTAGATGCGAAGGAATCATGGTTTCGCCTTGGGATCGCGGCTGATGAGTTCCAGCAGGCGCTGAGCGAATTCCGGTGCCGGCGCCTCGGTCTCGCCGAGTCGCACCGGCTCGCGCAGACTGTGCAGCGGCGTGATCCGTCCGCCAGCGACGCCAATCAGCAGCTGCTCCTGGCCGACCTGCACCAGCACCAGCCGCTCGCGCGGCCCCAGGTGCTGGGTGGAGATCACCTTGATCACCTGCTGGCCGCGCGGCCCCTGCTGCTGCACCCGACGCACCAGCCAGGCCAGACCGAGGATCAGCGCGATCACCAGCAGCAGGCCGAGCAGCAGCTGGCCGACCTGCGCCCCCACATCCAGCCCCGGCGAGGTGGCTTCGGCGGCACGCGCGGTCAGGGGCAGGAGACCCAGCGGCAGGAGCAGACTCTTCATGGATCACCGCAGCTTCTTGATACGTTCCGTGGGGCTGATGACGTCGGTCAGGCGGATCCCGAACTTCTCGTTCACCACCACCACCTCACCATGGGCGATCAGCGTACCATTCACCAGCACGTCCAGCGGCTCGCCAGCCAGACGGTCGAGCTCGATGACCGAGCCCTGGTTGAGTTGCAGCAGGTTGCGAATGGAGATGTCGGTGTGGCCGACCTCCATGGAGATGGTCACCGGGATGTCCAGGATCACATCCAGGTTGGGCCCTTCCATGCCAGTCACTGCCAAACCCCCACTGCTCTGACCAAATTCTTCCACCGGCGCCTTGGGCGGCTTGGGGGCTTCGACCTGGGTACCCTGGGCCATCAGGGCGTCGATGTCGTCCTGACTGGCGTCACCGGCTTCGGCCAGGGCCGCGGCCCATTCGTCCGCCAGGGCTTGTTCTTCGGGGTTATCTGCCATCGTCTGGGTCTCGTGCTACGCCGGGCCTCGGCCCGGACGGAAAAAACGGTTGTCGCTCAGCGACCGCGGCTGACCGGTTCGAGAATCTGCAGGGCCAGGTTGCCCTTGCGTGCGCCCATCTTGACCTTAAAGGTGGGCATGCCGTTGGCTCGCATCAGCATCTCCTCCGGCATTTCCACCGGAATCACGTCGCCGGGCTGCATGTTGAGGATATCGCGGAGTTTGAGTTGGCGCCGGACAACCGTCGCCTCCAGCGGCACGCGCACATCGAGCAGGTCCTCGCGCAGGGCCTTGACCCAGCGTTCGTCCTGGTCGTCCACGTCCGACTGGAAACCGGCGTCGAGCATTTCGCGAATCGGCTCGATCATCGAATAGGGCATGGTCACGTGCAGTTCGCCGCCACCGCCATCCAGCTCGATGTTGAAGGTGCTCACCACCACCACTTCGCTGGGGCTGACGATGTTGGCCAGCGCCGGGTTGACCTCGGAGTTCATGTACTCGAACTGGCAGTCGAGCATGGCGCCCCAGGCTTCCTTGAGGTCGACGAAGCACTGGTCGAGCACCATGCGCACCACGCGCAGTTCGGTGGGGGTGAATTCCCGGCCTTCGATCTTGGCGTGGCGACCGTCACCGCCAAAGAAGTTATCCACCAACTTGAACACCAGCCGGGCATCGAGGATGAACAGCGCGGTACCGCGCAGTGGTTTCATCTTGACCATGTTGAGGCTGGTGGGGACGTACAGCGAATGGATGTATTCACCGAACTTGGTGACCTGTACCCCGCCCACGGAAACGTCAGCCGAACGCCGCAACAGGTTGAACATGCTGACCCGGGTGTAGCGGGCGAAGCGTTCGTTGATCATCTCCAGGGTCGGCATGCGTCCGCGGACGATGCGATCCTGGCTGGTGAGGTCATAGCCCTTGATGGTGCCCGGCTCGGCATCGGTCTCGGTCTCGACGATGCCATCGTCGACCCCGTGCAGCAGGGCATCGATTTCATCCTGAGAGAGCAGATCTTGCACGGCCATGGCGTTACCTATTGCAGGACGAGATTGGTGAACAATACCTGTTCGATGGCAGTCTGGCCGGTCAGTTTCTTCGCCAGCTCCTGAACCTTGCTGGTGGCCTGCTGGCGCAGCATCTCCTTGCCCACCGGGGTAAGGAGGCTATTGAAGTCCTGCCCGGAAAACAGCATCACCAGCTGGTTGCGGACCTGTGGCAATTGCGCCTTGAGCGCATCCATCTGCGCCTGGTCGCGCCCCATCAGGGTCACCGTGACCTGCATGTAGCGCTGGCGTCCGTCGGCGTTGTAATTGACCACGAAGGCCGGCACCAGCGCCTGGTAGACCGCCGCCAGGTGCACGGGTGCCGCCGGAGCGGCCGGCGCGGCGTGCTCGGGCTCGGCGCTCTTCTTGCCGAGCAGGAACCAGGTCGCGCCCACCGAGGCGCCAATGACCAGCAGCAGGGCCACGACGATGATGATGATAAGTTTGAGCTTGCCCTTGCCCTTGCCTTCCGCGGCTGCACCCTCTGCCGCAGGGGCCTGCTTCTTCGCCATAAGTGCTCGACCGAATCCTGTGCTGCGCGTCACCCCTGTTGGGTGACGCAGCTAACCTATTGATACAAGGGGGATATAGCAGGTGCGGCCGAGGCTGTCACCTGGCAGCCGGCGGCCCGTCACGCGTAGTAGTCGACCAGACTGCGCGCCGCGAGCGTCGCCGCGCCACGGGTTTCGGCGACATTCGCCACCGCTTCGTCTTCGCCTCCGCCCGCGCCACGGCTACCGCGCCGCGAATTATCGCTCTGGCCACCCTGCTGCGACTGCTGCCAGGCCTGACCGGACGACTGATCGGAGACGTTGACGTTGGCGAGGTTCATGCCCTGCTGGGCGAAGAGTTCGCGCAGACGCTGACTGCCGTTGTCCAGCGCCTCCCGCACGTCGGCGTGGGGACTGGCGAAGGTGACCTGGGTCTGGTCCTGAGTCATGTCGATGCGCACCTCCAGCTTGCCCAGTTGCGCCGGCTCCATCTGGATGTCGGCGGTCTTGAGATTCTGGCTGGACATCCACATGACCTTGTCGACCACCGCCTCGCTGAAGTTGCCTGCCTGTGGGCTGAGCGGCTGGCCAGGCACCGTGGCCGTGACCGGGCGAGCTGTCGCAGCGGGCGTGCTGAGGGCTTGGGACAGGGCGGTGAGCTTGTCGGCGAAGGCATCGGCCTTGCTCGGTACCGCTGCGTCCTGCCCATCACCCTTGTCCAGGGTCGCGGCCAGGGCCGCGCTGGCCGCCTGATCCGCCGCCGGAGCGGGGGCGCCATCTGCCGGCAGCAAGCCTTGCAGCTGGGTGGCCGCCAGGTTGTTGGCGTTGGTGGTGGCCTTGGCGGCGTCACCCTGTGCCTGGGGTACCTGGCCCAGCAGTTGCGCCAGACCGTCGTCCGCGGCCTGCTGGTCGCCGGCCTTGGCCAGGGTCGCCGTCGCGCCCGTCCCCGTCCCGTTGGCGGTCGTCTGGGCTGCGGTAGCCACGGCAGCGCCCAGCAGCGCCGCCGGATCCAGGGCCTGGGTGGTGGCTGTGGCAGCCGCTTCTGCCGCCGTCCCGGTCGGCAGCTGAGGCGCAGGTGCAGGCGTGGCCACGGGTTGCGGAAACTGGCCGGTCATGCCGAACATGAACAGCGGATCCAGCAGCGCATCAACGGGAGCCTTGGCGTCTTCGCCCTGGGCCACCGGCAAGGTCTTGCCGCTGTCGTCGGCAGGGGTTGCCGACGGCGCGTCGCTCTTGGCGGTGCTGTCGGCCTGGGGCGTGACGTCCGCCGTGCGGTCGTCATCGCCGGAGCGCTTCATCCGTTCATCGTCATTCCGGGCGCGCCCGGCTTCGTTCCTGCGCGCCTGGGTCGGGGCCTTGCTGTCGCTGGTGTCGCGCGGCTTTTCGCTGCGGACCGGCTCACGCGGCTGCTCCTGGGCGAAGACATCGGCGAAGCGCTCCTGGGCGGCCGGGCGATCCTGGGAAGGGGTCTTGGCCGCCGTCCGGCCGGTGCCGGCTGGAGAGGTGGCGGTATTCAAAAGGAAATCGGGCACGACGGCCATGGAGAGCTCCGAACGACGGGTTTCCGGGTATCTAGCAAGTTGCGCGCCAGCTGGAAACGCCAGCGCTTTGACGAGGTCAGCCCGCGTAACGTTGCCGCTCGACCTTGAACAGGATGCGAACAATGGCGAATTCGCGCTCCATGGCGGAAACACCCATGGCCAGCTCAGCGGTGGTCGCCCGGCGCCGCGCGCCCTCCTCCACGTCCCGACACAGCTGGGCCAGGGGCGCGGCGCCCATGTTGCCGGCGCTACCCTTGAAGCTGTGCGCCAGCTGGCGGACCTGTTCGGCATCGCCACCGATCACGCTGCGCTTGAGTTCGGCGATGCGTTCTTCGCAGTCGAGCAAAAAGGTTTCGATGAGATCGACGTACTCCTCCTCCATGCAGTCGCGCAGGGCGGCGAGCGTTTCCGGATCGAGATGGGAGGAAAACATCGGCATTCTCACTGACAAGAAAAGGAACGAAGGCGGTGCCCGGCCTAGATATAGGTCGAGCGCGCCCGCTGGGCGTATTCGTCCATCTGTTTCTGTTCGCGCTTGTCCTCGACCTGGCGCTGCTCCTGGCGATAGCGCTCGACCAGCTTGCGCAGGCCTTCGAGGCGGGCATAGCGCTCCTGCCACTGGGTACGCGCCTTGGCCACCACATCGCGGTGCCACTGGGCGTTGCGCTCCTGCTGGCCGATCGCTTCCTCCAGCTGGCTGAGAAAGCGCTGATAGCCGATCAGCCACTGCCCGGTGACGCCACGGCTGCCATTGACCACCAGGCGCTGCTGGTAGTCCTCGCGATAGCGCTGCAATTCGCCCAGCTTGAACTCGGCCTGGGCCAGTTGCTGCTGGCATTGTCCCAGGCGCTGGGCGGCGTCACGCTCGTCGCGTTCGCTCATCTCCACCACCGGACCCAGACGCTCGGCTCTGCCTTTCATGATCTATCAGCCTCCCAATACGGCTTGGAGATTGGCGGAACTCTGCTCCAGCGATTCGCTTTCGCGCAGGCCCTGGCGCAGGAACTGCTGCATGGGCGCATAGCGGGCGATCGCCAGATCGGTTTCGGCATTCCCGCCGGGCACGTAGGCACCGACGCTGAGCAGGTCCTTGGCCTGCTGATAGAGCGACCAGAGCTGCTTGACGCGCTGGGCGTTGCGCAAATGCTCCGGGCTGACCACCTGGGGCATGACCCGGCTGATGGACGCCTCGATGTCGATCGCCGGATAGTGCCCTTCCTCGGCCAGCCGCCGCGACAGCACGAAGTGACCATCCAGCACGCCACGCGCCGAGTCGGCGATGGGATCCTGCTGGTCGTCGCCTTCCGAGAGCACAGTATAAAACGCCGTGATCGAACCCCCACCTTTTTCTGCGTTGCCGGCCCGCTCC